>SLCJ01000282.1 GCA_007125835.1 Verrucomicrobiales bacterium
ATGCGATGGAGGTGCTGGCATTTCTCGAAGAGCGCGGCATTGCCTGGCGTGATTTTCGCGAGATGGGCGGCGAGATCGGAGGCTTTGACCTGCTCCTGCCAAGGGAAAACCTGCACGACCTCGACGGGCTAGAAGGCGCGCTGGAGACCGCGTTCTTCGATGAGGTGCGGGTGGACCACGACCAGGGGTCGGTGACAGTGGCCGGGCCCGCGATCAATGAAACGGGGCGATGTGTCCTCGAAGGTTCCGCCATTCTACGCGAGGCCGGAATGGAAATCCTCCGCACCACCACCTCACAAAACCGCGTCTCCTGGGTCATTCCCGCCACGGATGTGGAAAACGCCGTGCACCTTCTGCATGGGCATTTTCTTGGGTAGGCCGGGAGTGGGTGCGCTTTGTCGAAACCTACCTGGATTTTTCGGGCTAATTTTGATTGATGTCGTGGTCGGTGATGCGCCGACCTTGGCGAATGGCGTCTTGAAAGGCGGAGTTGCGTTGGGCGAGGCGTGCGGCGCGTTCGCTTCGCTGTGGATCCATATCGGCAAGGGAGACACCGCCGGTGTCGCCGCGGGGGGTGACTTTCAGGCGTTCGGAGCCGGCGCGAATGATGGCGAGGGCTTCTGCGCGTTTTTCCGGGTCATCGGTTTGTGCAAGCAAGGGGCTGAGTTCCGGTCTGTCGAAACTGATGCGGACGCGGTGTCGTCTGAAGTCGGCTTCAGCGGCGAGATTCACTCCGGTTAGCTCTCTGAGGCGTGTGGTTTCGGCGTTGGTGAGCGGGCTGCGCCCACCGACAGCATCGGGATGGCCGGATTCGTAGATCGGGTAGTAGGGGGCGTTTAGGTCGAGCCAGGTTTCGACGCGTTGGATTTCCTCCTGGCTGAGAGATACGCCATGGTGTGCGGGGCGCAGGTATGCAGAGAGGCGGCTGGCATGCGAGCCCCAGGATTTGGCGGGCTGTATTTCGGCTGGCCCGCCGCCAACTGCTGAGACGTGTCCCTTGGACCACAATTCGGTATAGGATGCATTGAAAATCAATCCGAGATCGCCAGCCAGGATGAGCTTGCTTTCCTCCTCCATGCCGAAATCGTGGCAGGAGACGCAATGGCGGTCGAATACAGGCTGCACTTCGGTGAGGAAAGAAAACTCACGCGGCGGGCCGAACCAATTTTCCAGTGAGTGCGGGCCGGTGAGCAGGGCGAGAGGAGCGGAGGAGGGCGGGGTGCTGGTGGAGCGGTGGTCGTGGCAGCCGTAGCAGCCCTGGGTTTCGCCGGGCTGGATGAGGGTGCCGCTGCGCATCGACTGGAGCATGCGTCCATCGCCATCGAGGAGTTGGAAATAGACGAACGTATTGGAGGGGACTTCGAAATAAGCTGAGCCATCGGGCTCGATGGGAACGGTTCCGAGGATTCGTTTGTTTTCAAAGCTATGCCAGTTCATGGCGGGGGCCTGAGCGCCCTGGCCGCCCCAGGCGGGGGTGGTGAACGACCGTTTTGGCGGTGATTCGACAACCCGCAGGTATTTGACATCTTCCGGATCGATGCCTTCCATGTGTGTGCCGGCGCGGGCGTTGACGACGTAGAACAAGCCTGGGTTGTTGCCGTTGTGGCGGCGGGGTGAAATCACGGGAGGACGTTGGCGTGGGGCGAGTGGCTGGGGGTCGAAGCATCCGGGTTCCTCGAAGTGGACAACCACCTCGTTGCCAAAAAGGTCGAGCAGCACGATGGCGGTTCGTTCGTCGCCGGCTTTGAGAGTGCGGACGGCGAGAAAATATTTATCGGAGAGGGGAAAAGGATCTTCGTATTTGATGGGTAGGCCGACAGTGGAGTCCCAGCCGCCACTGTTAAAGAGACGGATGGCATCGGCGGGCCATGTGCGGAGTATCGCTTCGCGCGTGTCCACGCCGCGGGCGGGGTCGAGGAGGGCGAGTGCTCCCCACGGGCGGTCGTGGCAGGCGGCGAAGACGGCGAGGCAGAGCGTGCCGCCTGGGACGGCGCGTCCGTCGATGACGCCGCCTGGCGAAGAGACATTGCTGCCCCAGTAGATGGCATGGTTGGTGCCGTCTGGGTTGGCTGTCCAGAGGGCTTGGGCATCACCGAAATTGCGGTCGACGTATTCCCAGCGGTCGTAGAGCAGGCGGCCGTCGGGCAGGACGGTTGCGTGGCCTTCGAACAGTGTGCTGTTGCCGATTTGGTGGATGTTGGCGCCGTCGCCGTCCATCCGGAAAAGGTTGCCCATGATGTGGCGGTTGCACATGCAGTATTTTGGGTCGCGAGTGGAGGTGAAAGCGATGCCGCCATCGGGCAGGTAGACGGGGTCGATGTCGTTGGCATCCGGGCAGGCGGTGAGCTGGCGCAGAGCGTCTCCGCGGGCGTCGATCTCGTAGATGTGGGATGCGCCTTCGCGGTTATGGCGCCAGGAAAAAATGATTTTGCTGCCGTCGTATGAGACTTCCGGGTCGCGAATAAGGCCGTCGGGGCCGCCGTCGAGCAGGGTATCGACCTGGCCGGTGGCGACGTCGAGAATTTTGAGTGCGCTGCCGCCGCGGTATGAGTTGGTGTTGATCTCGCCGACTTGGAAGAATGTTTCGGTATTGTGGTGGTCCTTCGCGAACTGGCGGCGCACGACAAACAGCAGGGGGTGGCGTAGCAGCAGTGGATTGGCGAGCAGGGCCTCGCGGCGGAGGGAATCGAGTCCGGCGGCATCGTCTGCGGGCAGAGCGGCGAGGCGTTCGAGGTAGATATCCGCTGTTGGGTATTCGGACCCGAAGGTGGCGGCGAGGTCTTGGATTGCAGCTTTGAGTGCAGTGCGTTCGTCGTCGGCGTGGGCCTCATTGGCTGCGATTGGAATCACGAACAGCACGGCCAGTATCAGGCTCCGGCAGGAGCGAGGGCAATGTAAGGAAGTCACGTGGGAAGGTATCTGGCTGAGCCGCATGAGTCAACAACGGCTCGAGATGCGGGTGGCGAATGGTAAGGAAAAAGCAATCGGAGTGAGATAAGGAAAAGGGGAGAGCATGCCCGAGTGATTGGGGCCTGGAATTGGGTTTAGGGGAGGGTGCCGGTTACGGATCGACTGTAACGGCGAGGCGGACGAATAGATTCTGGGTGATGTCCGGGAGGGTGAAGACGACTTGCGTTGGGTCGCTCAGGTCGATGGCAGGGTCCGGGGGCGTGATGCTTGTCCATTCGCCTGCGGCGAGGGTGGTGGAGGTCTCGATGGCAAAGGTTGCATTGGCTGTCGGGTCGCGCGGCCAGGTGATGGTGCGGGTGGTGCCGTCTGTGACGATTTGGGGATTTGGGGTGAACGACTGGCCGGTTTCGCCCATGAAGTATTCGACGCCGTTGGGTATGCCGTCCCCGTCGAAGTCGAGGTCGGGTGCCTGCCCGCCGGCGTGGATGGCGGCCCAGGCGGCATAGCCGGATTCCGGTTCGCCGGGCACGGTGAGGGTGATGAACCTTGTGCCGTTGTCGGCAAGGGCAGGGTCGTCGTAAGAGAGAATGAAATCGTTGATGCCGATGGTGACGGTGGCTCCTTCGGGCACATCTAGTTCGCTGTTGATATCGAGGAAGGCAGCTCCGAACGCACCGGCGTATTCGACGAGTATCAGCTTGGTGGCGTTGGGCAGCAGGGTTTCTTCGTTGGCTGCGGTGGCAAGGTCGGTGATCTGGATGGCCGCGAAATTCTCTACGTCCAAATTGCCATTGATGACGAGGCGGGCACACTGGCCGGTGCGGGAATCGAAGCGCAGCGAGACCGTTCCCTGGTCGAGAAGGACGGCCCCCTGATGGCTGATGACGCCGATGCCATTGGGACCGCCGGGGGAGATGGTGCCGACGACTTCGATGTTGCCTATGACCGAGCCCGTGCCGACGATGGTCTGTCCGCTTCCCAGGAAGTAATCGTTCTGCACGGCGGAGATGTCGAAGGTGGTTCCTTCGGCGAGTTGGATGGTGGTGACAGAGTCGAGGAGGGCATCGCCATCGAGAGCGAGTGTGCCTTGGTCGATGCGGGCGGTGCCGGTGAAGGTGGTATTGCCTGCCAGGGTGAGTTGTCCGCTGCCGAGTTTGACGAGGATGGCGCTGCCTGTGAGCGGCCCTTCGATGCGCGCTTCGAAGGCCTGGGTGTTGAGGGGGCGTATGTTGGCGGCACCCGGAAAGCTGATTTGGCGCAGCGGGTTGAGCGTGATGTCGGGAGCGTCGAAGCGGATCGGGGCATTGATGTTTTCGGTGAAGTGGATGATGTTGTTATCAGGATCGCCGAGGACATCGTCGCTGGTGATGCCGAGCGTGCCGCGATACATTTCGATGTTCCCTTGGAAATCGTTGTCCGGGTTGCGCAGTTCGAGGATGTTGAAATGGTTGACTGAGGTTCCGCTGTCCACCAGCCGGTAGGTTTGACCGGCCGCGCCGCCGCTGATTTTTCCGGTTAGGGTGACAGTGGTGGGAGCGCTTGGCGCGGCGTTGCCGGTGGTGCGGATCATGAAGGTCTGATGGCCGGTTTCGCGGAGCACGACATCGTTGGCAAAGGTTTCGGAGCTGCCATTGCCGAAGCCGAAGCGAAGCTGGCCGCCATCGTGTGCCACTGTGCCGCTGCCCAAGGCGGCGGGATCCTGAATGAAGACAATGCCGCCGCCCAGTGTGGTGCCGCCGGAAAAGCCCGAGGGCGCCGTGAGCGTAAGGGCACTGGTGCCCGCCTTGGCCAGATTGCCGGGGCCGGAAAGTGATCCTGAATAGGTGGTGTTGTTGTTGTTGGAGCCGACGTTGAGGGCGACCGGATTGCTCCCGGCATTCTCCAGAGCGAGCGGGCCGTCGCCGGCAAGTCCGCCGAAGGTCGCCTCCGGGAGCCCAGCGCCGAATTGGATTGTCGAATCGCCGCCGTTGCCGGAGACGACGGACCCTGAGAGCGCCTCAGCATGGTCGACCACCAAGGTGCCCGAAAGGACGGAGGTCGGGCCGCTGAATGTCCCCGGAAGGGCGAGGGTGAGCGTGCCGTCACCGGATTTCTCCAATCCGCCCATGCCACCAATGGGGCCGCCGGAGAGCGAATAGGAAACCCCGTCGTCGTCGAATTGCATGGCGGCGGGTGAAACCCCCTCGGGATCGACCGCGATGGCGAACTCTTGCGCGTTTTCGGTGAAGAGCACGCTGTCGCCATCGAGGAAGCCTGCGGGTGTGAGCGGATCGGATTGCAGGACCCAGTTGTTTGGTGCGTCGAGTGTTTCGGTGGTCCACTCGTCGCTTAGCGCTCCAGTCCAGATGATCGCCTTGGGAAAGATGGAGAAGTCGACGTTGTCAATCGTTTCGCCATCGCCGGCATTCCAGATGTCGGCGATGTGCTGTGGCGTCAACTGGCCCGAGAAAACCGCGACGTCGTCGATCTGCGTGTTGTTGGCTGAATAGGTGCCATTGCCACCGCCGCCGATCAGCGTGTTTAGTCCGGCTCCGAATGTGCCGCCTCCGAAGTTGGCGCCCGCAGGGTTGAGCAGGGTTCCGTTGAGATACCAGAATCCGAGATTGGCGGTATTGTCGACGACCAGGTTGATGAGGTTCCAGTCGCCGTTTTTCCAGGCGATGCCCTGGTTCTGGCGCGGGCCGGTGTTGGTTTTTAGTTTGCCCTCGCGGTTGGCTCCCAGCGAAGTGACGAGCCATCCGGTGTTGTTGCCGTTGGCCCAGTTGCTGTTGCCCATGATGGCCCTGTCCAAACTGGCATTGGGTGTGCCGGTCCAGCGCACCCAGAGGGAGACGGAAAAGTCGCCCTCATAGACGGTGTCCAGATTTCCGAGCGAGACGGCCCAGTCGTTTGGCGTGGTGGTGTTGGCGTTGGTGTTGGCAAAGGCGGCGGCCTGGCCGAATTTCCCGGCGACATAGGTTGGTGTGGCGGCATTGGTGCCGATGGCTGCGCCGTCGAGTGTGGTGCCGGGGCCGGCCGTGGTGTCGCCGTCGAGTGGCAGGTAGGCGACCAGGGAAACCTGGGCATGCGCGAGCATTGCCATAGGAAACAGCAAGATTAGCATCGATGACTTCATGGTTCCGGGCTGTTGTATTGTGGGAAAGAGCATCGTGTAGATTATGGACAAAAAGGAAGCGTTGGGGTATAGCAAAAACGCAAAACATCATGGCAATTACGCCGCGAGGGACGATTTGACTTTGGTTTGGCGGACTGGTGGCGGTTGGTGGATTTGCCATGAAATATGGCGGATCATCCATACAAAACAGGTGGCATCCGCTGTATGGTAAAAGATGAAATTCTTTACTTTCTCTACGGCGCTGGTGGTGTTGACCTTCGGCGGAGTGCTTGGTGATGCGATGGCGGGGCCGGGTGCCGCGGGGCCCTTTGAGGGCAGGCGGGTGATTCTTTTCGGTTTGGACGGAGTGCGTTCGGACGCGTTGAAAGTGCTGGTTGAATCCGGGCGCGCGCCGCATATGGCGCAGTTGATTGAGGAGGGGGCGGTGAATTGGTCGGCGGTGGCGGGCGGTTGGACGCCGGACCCCGCAGACCCCACCCGCGAGCCCACCTTCAGCGGCCCCGGATGGGCGAGCACGCTCACCGGGGTATGGGCGAACAAGCACGGCGTGCGCAGTAACAACTTTTCCGGTAGCAACTTCGATGACTATCCGCATTTCTTCAAGCGCATCAGGGAGGCAGCGCCGGATGCCGATCTCAGCTCGTTGGTCAGTTGGCCGGAAATCAACAATTTCATTGTGGTGCGCTCGGGCGGTGAGGCGATTTGCGACATCTACAATTTCACCAGCGGATCCTATCATCAGCGCGACGGTGTGCTGACGGAGAAGACGATTGAATTATTGGAGGAAGGGGATCCCGATGTGATTTTCCATTACCAGGCTGCTCCGGATGGGGCCGGGCATGCGCATCGTTTTGCCTTGGATTCGCCGCAATACATGGCGTCGATCGAGGTGGCCGACGAGCGGATCGGCTTGGTGCTGGAGGCTGTCCGGGCACGACCCGGGTATGCGGACGAGGATTGGCTTTATATCGTGATGTCTGATCACGGCGGGATCGGAACCAGCCATGGCGGCCATACTCCCGAGGAGCGGACCATTCCGTTTATCGTGACCGGCGGGGCTGTGCCCAAGGGTGTGGAGAACCACGAGCGGACCGGGTTGGTGACCGTTCCGCCGACGATTTTCCGCCATCTGGGCATTCCGATCAACGCAGCGTGGGAGTGGGAGGACGATGCTTTCGAGCTTGCGCCTCGCCTGCGGGCGGACAGTGGTGCACGTTCGGTTTTTCTCACGTGGAATCCTCCTCCTGGTGGCTTTGCGGGATTGACGGGATACGAACTTCGGCGCGACGGCGTGGTGGCGGCCACGCTGGGCCCGGAGGTGGACCGCTGGACGGACGAATCGCCGGGGGATCCGGAGGAGGCGAGCGTGGAATATGAATTGGTGCCCTTGGGCAGCATGGAGGCGTCGCTCACGGTCACGGCGAAAATGCCCGGCTATGTGGCGCCGCCGCCGCCGCCGCTGGAGCTTGAGGTCTATCTGCCATTGGATGG
>SLCJ01000075.1 GCA_007125835.1 Verrucomicrobiales bacterium
CCAACCGTCGCAGCGCTGGCGCTGGCCGCCATTGCGGCACCCAGCATGCAAAGGCGTGTGGCACGTAAGGCCGGGATCCGATTCGACATGCGATTCTTTTTCATAGTGTAAAGTTGATTGGTGTTCGAGGGGTCGATCAGGCCTGACACGGCCAAAGTAAAAATCGACCCGTATTGGTTTTAGCACATCACCTTTTGATACGCAAGGAAATATTTAGCGAACTGGAAACAAAGTTTTAGGCCCACGAGCCTCGGCAGCGACGCCGATGAGGCGGCTCTTAGGCTGAACTTCAGGGCTGCGGGCCTCATCCCACGTCTTAGACAAGGCTGGTGGAGTAGCCGAAGCGATGATTGGCAGGGCCAGGGCGTGAGAAGGGCGCGGTGTGAGCACCGCGTCATCCTCTCCCTCACCGCGAACGCACGGTGATGGAGGTTTCGAGAGTGACTCCGCTGGGCTGGTGGGTGCCTTGGATGATGTGTTCGCCGGGGGTGAGGAGCGCAAGGTTGTCTTCGATAGCGAGGCTAGGGCTGCGCCATGTCCAGCCATCCGGGGGGTGGGCGGAGAGGCGCAGGTGGCGCCCTCCGTGGGGTAGGGCGGGGTCGAGGATGAGTGTGGCCTCGGCAGGAGGGAAGAGGATGCGCGGATTTCCGGGCGCTTCTCCGGTGCTTACCAACGCATAGCGCCCCGGATGTGGGTTCCACTGCGACTCGATCCAGGGGGCGAATTCGGGGGGTAGCAGGATCGGGGCGGCGGGGTTTGCCGTGCGTGGGTCGTGCCTGGCCTCCGGGGGCGGGGCATGGTAGGCCGCCCACTCGCGGCGGGCGCGGGGGTGATTTTCGGCAACAAGGCTGCCGGTGACGGCATCGACCGTCACTTGGATTACCGTCCCCGGCGACGGCGGTTCCTCGACGGTTTCGCCGCGATGAAGGAAGACCATGATCTCGTGGAGAATGCGGGCGGCTCCATCGCTTCCCGTAACTCCGCGCATCGGCGAGTTGTCGCTGTTGCCGAGCCAGACGCCCACGGTATAGCTACCCGTGTATCCGAGGGCCCAGTTGTCGCGGAAGTCGGTGCTGGTGCCGGTTTTGACAGCGCAGGGAAAAGGCAGGAGCAGTGAGGAGAGCGGACCAAATGTCTCGGTGCGCGCCTCGTTGTCCCGCAGGATATCCCCCACAAGCCAGGCCGCCGCCGGGTCGATGGCGTGGCGAGTATCCGAGCCTTCCCCAGAGCTGGTGCCCGTCTCCCCTTTCCCGCTGCACAGAATCACGGGATCGCGTCTTACGCCCAGGCGGGCCAGGGTGGAATAGGCGGCGGTGAGTTCGGCGAGAGTCACCTCTGAATTGCCCAGGGTGATCCCAATGCCATGCCGCTGCGCGGCCCCATCGGGCACGTCGACCCCGGCGCGGCAGAGGATATCGACCAGGGTGGCCGCGCCGCCGGTGTCCGCCAGCAGGCGCACGGCGGGCACATTGAGCGAACTGCCGAGCGCGCGCCGCGCCGACACGGGCCCGCGGAAGTTGCGGTCGAAGTTGCGGGGCTCGAACGGGCCGCTGGGGGTGGGCAGGGCGGTCGGCACATCGGCAACCAAACTCCACGGGCCGTAGGTGGTCTCGAAGGCGGCGGCGTAGGTGAAGGGTTTGAGGGCCGAGCCGGGGGAACGAGGGCGCGCGCTGTGGTCCACCTGGCCATTGGGTCCGTGAAAATCACGCGAGCCGACCCAGGCGCGGATGGCGCCGGTTTCGTTTTCGATCACATGGATGGCCCCCTGGCCGACATGATGCCTTTCGAGGCGGGCGAGGTGCAGGTTGAGGATCCGCTTCGCTTCATCCTGAATGGCAAGATCGATGGTCGTGCGGAGCGGAAATTCGGATGGCTCAGGGCGCAGGGCGAGCAAGTGGGCCACGGCGTGGGGCGCGGCGAAAGGGGCTTCGGGGCGGGCCTCGGGCAGTGGTTCGGCCAAGGCACGGGCTAAGGCTTCGGCATCCAGATCCCCGGCTTCAGCCATGGCCCGGAGAATGAGGTCGCGGCGCTGGCGCAGGGCATCCGGGCTGCGGCGCGGATCGAGCCGTGCGGGCGACTGGGGCAGCGCGGCCAGCGTGGCGCAGGCCGCTGCCGACAGGTCCTCCAACGGACGCCCGAACCACGCCAACGACGCCTGCCGGGCACCGCGATGAATGCCGCCAAAATCCGCAAAATCCAAATATTGGGCAAGAATTTCCTGTTTTTCAAACCGGGCTTCCAGCGCCCGGGCCAGCCAGACCTCGCGAAATTTTGTGCCCGGCGAACGCGGCTGGCCGCGATGGAGCCGCATTTTAACCACCTGCTGGGTGATGGTCGATCCTCCGGAAACCACTCGACGGTGGCGGACCAGCTGGGCCAGCGCGCGCCCGGTGGCCAACACGTCGAATCCGTCGTGACGGAAAAACCTTCGATCCTCGGCGGCGATCAGGGCGGCGGCGAGGTGGGGCGGCACGTCCGCAGCGGCAAGCGGGCTGTGGCGGCGCACCTGTTGTTCCGGATCAAGCTGATGGGAGAGCGGGATGCCGTGGCGGTCGAGAATGAGCGCCGGAGGCGGGGTGGGCTCGGCAAGGGCGGCGGGTAGGGGCGTGAGGCGCGGCCCCCAGATCCAGGCGGCTGCGGCAACCAGGACAACCGCTCCGGCGAAAACAGCCGCCCGCCGGAGAATCTTCATTCGTCTGCTATTCAAGCCGGCTCATCGGTTGGATACCTTGGGCTTCGAGCTGCCGGTCCACCTCTCGGACCAGATCGACATCGAGATGAAGCACGGGCAGGTCTCCTTCAAGTTCGATGGTGTGCAGCCCGTCCTGCGGGTGGTCGAGGGCTTCGGCGAGGTCGCGGATGTCGCCGATGGGTCTGCCATTCACACGCTCGACAATGGCTGAGGAAATTCGCTCGTAGCCGACTGTGGCGGGGGTAGGGAGCGTGTAGGCGAGGAAAACAAGTTTCCGTCGGTCCTCGTTGTAGAGTTCCTGATTGCGCTCGGCTTCGACGAGCTGGATCGGGGCATTGGTCGTCCAATCGCGGAACGACAGCAAAAAGGGCCGAGTCAATTCCTTGAACAGCACGCCGCCGGTCATGAGGAAGCGCGGTCCGCGGTCGAACATGTAGGGTTCGACCAAAAACTCCCCGGGAGGCGTGCGCGAGGGGGTGAGCTGGAGCTGCATCCGCTCACCATCGCGAAGGATGTCCACCTCCAGGGTCTGGCCCGCTTCGGGTCGTCCGGAAATCAAATGGCCGAAATCCAGCGGCCCGAAGTCGGGATCCTGATAGAATCCACGACGGTCGATGGCAAACCCATCGATAGCCAGCAGCACGTCGCCATCGAGCAGCCCGCCCTCGGCGGCGGCGCTTTGCGGGCGCACGCGATTGATGTAAATGCCGCCTTCGCCAGGTTCGAGGCCCAGCCAGCGGCGGAACTGGTCGTCGGTGGTGCGCGCATAGGTGATCCCCAGGACGGGGAAGCCCGTGTATTCGCCCTCGGCGAGATCGTCGAGAAAACGGCGGATGATTGGTGCCGGCAGGATGTCGGCGATCTGGTCGCTGGCATTGTATCCGAGAACGATGCCGGTGAGACGCCCGTCGCGCACGGCAGGTAGAATGAAACTGCCGCCGCGATTCTGCAGCGAGCCCTTGAACTCATAGCGCAGAAGGCGCCGGTCCGGAATGAAATAGGAGCCAATCAGCGCCCGCGAAAGCCAGCCCTCCGAGACCAAGGGAGTGCCGTCGTCCTCAAATTGCCAGACCTCGATCACATCACCCAAATTGCCGGCGGTATCGATCTCCATAATCTTCATCCCGTCAAAAAATCCGTCGGCGGGGGCGACCGGTTCAAGCACCGCCAGGTTGCATTCGTAATCCCGGAACACCACCCGGGCAGTGAGCCTCTGGCCGGTGGTCGCGCGTTCAAGTTCGATGAATGTGGCGTCGGCCACCAGCTCGGCGGTGGCCAGGATTTTCCCTTCACCGATCAGCACACCCATCCCGCGACGGCGCTGCGGAGGCATGCGCTCCCAAGGCTGAGGGAAACGATAGCGTTGCGCGGTGACCGAAACATACATGAACGCGTCGGCGGGTGCGGTGTCGCGGGCGGCAGCCGGGGGCGCGGGGGGTGCCACCGGCGGCGGCGCTTCCGGAATGTCCCCCACCCCGGGCATGCCCTCTCCCTCCTCAATAGGCGGTGGCAGGTCGATCAAGGCGTCGTCGGCCATGGAGGGGGCCATGAGGCAGAGCGCCGCTGCGAGCAAGGCGGCGGATGATGAGAATCGAGCCGGGCGGCGGAGAAAATGCATAGCAATTAGAGAAAGTGTAATGTTTCGGTTACCAATGACCCGGCTCCTGTGGCCCGGCGAAGGCGTCGCGCTCCAGCCCGTACTGCCTGCGGATCCTTTCCTGGGCGGCGGGCAGGCGAGAGGATTCGAAAACCAGCGGGCGATTCGCCCCGCGGCACTCGATGACGACGAATTCGGGCAGCGTGCCTTCCTGCAGCGGATGGATCAGGAGGTCGATTACATCATCGAAGCGGGTAACCGGCTGGCCATTGATGCTTTCAACCAAGAGCCCCTGCATGCCGGCGATGTCGGAATTGACCTCATCCGGAAGCACTTGGGCGAGGATCACGAAATCCTCCTGCTCCAGATAAAGTGCATCGGCAATGTAGTCGTTGAGCAGCTTGCGGATTTCAATGGAATCAAATGAATAAGATGCGATCAGATTGCGAGACAGCGGCTGAAAGACCAGACCGGCGAACACCGCGTAACGGGGGCGCGTTTCATATTCCGCCTGGAACAACCGGGCCGGGGTGAAAGGTGAGAGAGTGGCGGTGGCGGTTTGCACGCTGCCATCGCGCAAAAAGGAGAGGTCGACGGTGTCGCCGTCAAACTTGCGCTCGACCACCTCGTGCATAATCAGCATTTCGCCATCGAGCAGCACCTGGCCATTGGCAAATACCGGGTGGTCGTCGATGGCCAGCAACACGTCTCCGGCTTCGAGCTGCCCGTCGAGCGATCCGCCCGGAGCCACCCGGGTGACGAGGATGCCGAGGCCGTCGTCCTCAAGGCCGAGGGCGCGCCGCTGCGCCGGGTTGATCAGATTGAATTCGCCGATGGCGAGATCCACATAGTGGTCGTAGCTGCCCGTCGCCACGTCGTCGAGAAAGCGCCGCACCACCGGGGTGGGGATGATATAGCCGGTGTTGTCGGCGTCGCGCATGCCCTGGAAGGCGACGCCGATTACCTTGTCTCCTTTGAGCACGGGGCCGCCGCTGTTGCCCGGGTTGATGGCCGCGTCGATCTGAATCACCAGATGCTGGTCAATGCCGCTGTGGCTGTAGGTGCTGAAGTCAATCCGCGAGACGACGCCGCGTGTTACCGTCACCCTCTCGCCGCCGATAGGGTAACCGATCGCGCGCACCTCGCTGTCGAGCGGTGGCACGTCGCCGAATTCAAAGGGCGGGATGTCGGCGATGGGAGTGGGGTCTTCGAGTTCAAGCAGTGCCAGATCACAATCGTGGGCGATATGGAGGATACGCGCGGGGAATACGCCGGGGTCGCCATGCATACGCAGCAGCAAACGGCGGCTGTTGCTCACGACATGGGCGTTGGTCAGAATGAGGTTTTCGCCGATCACGAATCCGGTGCCAGTGCCCGAGGAGAAGCGTCCGGCATTCCACGGTGCCCTGTAGTCGTAAATCTGGGTGGAATTCTCAATCCGCAGCACGCCGCGGAACAGGTTGTTTTCCTCCCCATCCACGCCCTCCACAACGGCGGAGAAAACCGGCGGCGGATCCACGGAACTTGCCCCGACAAAGACGGGGAGCCCCGCAAAAAAAGTTGCCGCAAGCACTGCGAAAACGGGGGCGACAGGAAGAAAACGCTGCAAACTCATGGGACTTCGGTGGGTATTGGAAAAAGCGCCGTCGGCCGACGGTTCCGCCTTTGTGTCGGGAAAATGTGCCTGGAGGTGGCTTTCAGGCCGCCGCGTCACACATTGAACAGAAACTCGATCACATCGCCATCCTTTACGACGTATTCCTTGCCTTCGCTGCGGAGTTTTCCCTGCTCGCGGGCCTTGGCGGTGGAACCGCAAGCCACCAGATCTTCAAATGGCACGACCTCGGCGCGGATGAACCCGCGCTCGAAATCGGTGTGGATCACGCCGGCCGCCTCGGGGGCCTTGGCTCCGGCACGGATCGTCCAGGCACGGGTTTCCTGCTTGCCGGTGGTCAGGTAAGTGCGGAGGCCCAGCAGGCTGAACACCTCGCGGATCATGGCGGAGACGCCGCTGTCGGTCACGCCCAGCGCGGCAAAGTATTCGGCGGCATCGGCCGGTTCCAGTTCCACCATTTCATCCTCGATGCGGGCGCTGACCACCACCGTGCCGGCGCGGTGCGATTCGGCGGCATGTTTGCGCACCGCGGCGACAAAGCGGTTGCTGTCGGGGTCGGCCAGGGTGGCGGCGAGGTCGTCCTCGGCGACATTGCAGACAAACAGAGTCGGCTTCGAGCTGAGGAGGAAAAAGTCGCGAAGCAGGGCGGCTTCGTCGTCGCTGGTCTCAAGCGTGAGCGCCGGCTGGCCGCCATCGAGGTGGGGCAGCAGCCTGGCCATGAGGTCCAGCTCCTTGCGCGAGAGGGCGTCGCCGGTGCGCGCCTTTTTCTCGCGGCTGGTGCGACGTTTTTCGAGCGAGGCGATATCGGCGAGGATCAGTTCGGCATTGATCACCTCGATGTCGCGCAGCGGGTCGACCGAGCCCATCTCGTGGATGATGTCGTCGTTTTCAAAACAGCGAACCACCTGCACCACCGCATCGACCTCGCGGATGTTGGCCAGGAATTGGTTGCCCAGACCGGCACCCTCGCTGGCACCCTTGACCAGGCCGGCGATGTCGACGAACTCAATGGCCGCCGGAATGGTCTTCGCACTGCCGGAAAGTTCCGACAACACCGCAAGGCGGTCGTCGGGCACAATCACGACACCGACATTCGGCTCGATGGTGCAAAAGGGGTAGTTTTCCGCCTGCGCCTTGCGCGTGCGGGTGATGGCATTGAAGAGGGTGGATTTCCCGACATTGGGGAGGCCTACGATTCCGGCTTTGAGCATCGGCAAGGCTAGCAGATTCGCTCGGTTTGGCAAGGGCCGCGTGCGGGGTGTGGGCGCAGTCGCTCACCGCAGTGTTTCCGCCCGGTTCCGGCTTGCGAAACGGGCCTTGCCGCACGAACATGGCCACCGCTGGCGGGGGCGGCAAGGCCGCCCGACACCGCCCCCCTCACAAAAAACTATCACGCGAATCCATGGCTCATGTTCTTGTAGTGGGTGGTGCCGGATACATCGGCAGCCACTGTGTGCGAATCCTCCAGGCCGGCGGGCACACCCCGGTGGTGCTCGATAACCTGGTCTTCGGCCACCGCGCCGCCGTGCCCGAAAATGTCCCCTTTGTCGAAGCCGACCTCGGCGACACCGCCACCGTGGC
>SLCJ01000268.1 GCA_007125835.1 Verrucomicrobiales bacterium
GCGCCGCCTTCGGGTTCGGGGATGACGCTGTCGATGAGGCCGAGCTGGAGGAGGTCGTTGGCGCAGATTTTCATAGCTTCGGCGGCTTCGGGGGCGTGTTTGCGGTGTTTCCAGAGGATGGCGGCGCAGCCTTCGGGTGAGATGACGGAGTAGTAGGCGTTTTCCATCATGAGGACGCGGTCGGAGACGCCGATGCCGAGGGCTCCGCCGGATCCGCCCTCGCCGATGACGATGGCGACGGTGGGTGTGCGGAGGCGCATCATTTCGCGGAGGTTGAAAGCGATGGCTTCGGCGATGTTGCGTTCTTCGGCACCGATGCCGGGGAAGGCCCCTGGGGTGTCGATGAAAGTGATGACTGGGAGGTTGGCTTTTTCGGCGAGGCGCATGAGGCGGAGCGCCTTGCGGTAGCCTTCGGGGTGGGCGCTGCCGAAGTTTCGTTTGAGGTTTTCGCGGGTGTCGCGTCCTTTCTGGTGGCCGATGACGACGCAGGGGCGGCCGTCGATGCGTGCGAGGCCGCCGGGCATGGAGTGGTCGTCGCCGATGTGGCGATCGCCGTGGAGTTCGAGGAAGTCGTGGAAGCAGTGTTGGATGTAGTCGAGGGTGAAAGGGCGTTGGACGTGGCGGGCGATTTGGATACGCTGCCAGGAGGTGAGGTTGGCGTAGGTTTGGCGGCGGGTTTCGGCGAGGCGGCGGCGCAGAGTGGTGATGCCGTCGCCGAAGTCGACGTCGCTGCGCTGGGATTGCTTGAGCAGGGATTCGAGTTGGCGTTCGAGGTCGAGGATGGGTTTTTCGAATTCGAGAGGTTTGACGTTCATGATGGGAGAGGGGTGCGGCTTGGTTTCAGGGGCGGATTTCGACGGGGTTGCCGATGCGCAGGAGGACCATGAGGTCGTCTGCGTTTGCCGGGGAGAGGAAGATGCCGAAGCCGGTGGTGGGTTCGTTGTCGGTGGGGGAGGAACGGATCGCCCAATCGCGACCGATCTCAATCCATTTTTCGGCGTGGTGGTATTCGGGGGATGTGAGGAGGACGCGGCGGCCGGAGCGGACGGCGAATTTTCCGGTGATGGAGCTGGAGAAAGGGAGTGCGGCACCGGGTGGGCGGCGGACGGATTCGATGGGGAAAGAGGCGACGAAGGCGGCTTCGTCCATGAGGATGGCCCTGAGGCCTGAGAGGTCGATGAGCAGGCGAAAATCGAGAGGAAGGACTTGGAGTTGTTGTCCTGGCTGGAGGCTTTCGGGGCGGGTGATGGCATTGGCGCGCATCAGGTAGTGGAGGGAGGTGTTTTCGCGGGAGGCGATGCGGTTGAGTGAGTCGCCTGGGCGAACTGAGATGCGGGTGGCGGGTTCGGGCGGGGATTTGGAGAACAGTTTGTCGAGGTTGATTTGCCCGAGGAGGTGCATGGCATCGCTGGCGCGGGCGCTTTCGGGGTGTGCGCGGAGCATGGCGCGCAGGGCGTCGGCGGCTTCGGTGGGGCCGCTTTGGCGAAGCACATTGACGGCCTGGTCGAAGGTGTCGAGGCCGAAGTCGTATGTTTCGACCGGTGCGGCGCGCAATTCGGCAATTTCGTGGGAGAGCGAGCGTTCTCGTTCGATGACATCGCGTTTGAACCAGAAAAACAGCGCCACGGTGGCCACCACGAAGAGTGGTGGCAGGACCCAGAGGATGGTTTTAATCAAGGACCACACGATCAGTTGATATGATATGCGTGCCGGGTGAGCTTACAACAGCCCTCTGCGCTTGAAGTCGAAGAGGTTGATGCCTTGGGATTTCTGGATCATGTCGAGGCCGAATTTGAGGAGGCTGATTTCCCAGGTGTCGTCGACGCCCTCGATGATGGCGAGCATGGGATTGGCGCGGCGGCGGGCTTCTGCGACGACCCGGGCGCGGACGTCTTCTATGGGTTCATGGACGGTGTGTTCGCTGATGTCGGTTTTTTGAAAGTGGAAGCCATAGCGGAGGACGGCGAGGTCGGGTCCGTTGTCTTTCCACCATTGGAGGAAGCGATCCGCTTGTTCTCCGAAGCCTTCGAACTGCATGCCGCGGATTATTTCGGGGGTGACGATTTTCGGGCTACCGGCTTCGATGCGCCCGTCGCGGATGCGGACAAATCCGGCTTCGTCCATGGGTTCGGTGAGGATCGAGAATTCGAAGCTTGTGTTGCCGAAGGTATCGATGCGGCGGTCGGGCTCATGGAGCACGCGAGTGGTTTCCATGGCGTATTGGATGTCGTCTTCTCGATACATTGTGGGTGACAGGGTCGGGGCAATTACAATACGTGTCCGACGCCGGGGGTGCCAGTCCGAATTGTTGGTCCGTTGCGGTGCTTGCACCGCGCCCATCTCGCGCCTTGGCCTTGAAAATCATTGTTTCAGCCGAGGTACATGTTTTTTCTGCTCGTTGGCATCACGGGGGCCTACGATTTGTGGTCTTGCGACGGGGTGGCATCCTGTGGCTTGTTGTCGCCGTCGGCGGTGGGTTCGGGGGTGTTTGGGTCGGGGTGAGGAAGTGTGGGGGCGGGGCCGAGGCCGAGGATGAGGAGGAGAGTGGTGGTGAGGCGGTGTAGTGGGGACGGGTGTGGTGTGGGAAGGCGTGTTTCGGCGTGGGCGGCTGCGGGGTGTTGTGCGAGCTTGGGTTTGGGGTGGACGAGGGCACCGTGGGCGGCGCAGGCGAGGAGGGGTAGGTCGACGATGCTGTCGGTGTAGGCCCAGGAATCGGCGAGGGGAAGCGGGGTGTCGGCGGCGATCAGCCCGGTGTTGCGCATGGCGTCGATTTTCGCGCTGCGTTTGTTGTTTGGTCCATCGATGGGGGGGAGGAAGGGCACGCGATCGCCGATGGGGACGCGGGTGGCGAAGCAGTGGTCGAAGCCGAGTTCGCGGGCGATGGCTGTGGCGTAGAAGTCGGGGCTGGCGGTATTGATTACGAGGGTGCGTCCTGCGGTGCGGTGGCGTTCGAGTTCGCGCCGCATTTCCGGCCAGACGTGGGATTGGGCGACTTCGCGGGCGAAGGCCCTGGCTTCGTTTTCGAGGGTGGCCCGCGGCATGCGCCAGAGATAACAGAGGAAAATTCTTTTGAGGGTGCGGCTGCGCAGGATGCGGGGCACGGCGAGGGGTGCGGTGAGGAAGAAGGGGAGCAGGAGGAGGCGCCGCCATCCCTGGCGTTTGAGGATGCGGTGGCAGAAGAGCATCTGGGTGTCCCAGGGAAGGAGGGTGCCGTCGAGGTCGTAAAAGGCGAAGCGTTGGGGCGCGCCTGTTGGGGAGGGTTGGGTCATGGTGTGACGGGTTTCCGGTGTGGTGGGTTGGGGGCGGGGCGGGAGTTGTGGGAGCGGTTTATCCGAAGCGGAGCTGATCCTTTGCGTGGGTGTGGGGGTGCGTCAGGTGTGGGAGGGTGTTCCCGGGCGTGGGGGTGGCAGGCAGACGGTTTGTTGGCGGAGGTATTGGAGCAGTTCGATGCGTCCGTTGGCGACGATGGGGGCTTCGGAGACGGGGATGCCGGCTTCGGCGGCGGCGCGGTAGATGGCGAACGGGGCGCCCATGGGCGCGCGCAGACGGTCGGCGCGGAGACTGCCGCCCGCGATTCTGGCGGCGAGGGTTTCGTTGGATTCGACGATGGTGTCCATGCCGAGGGCGTCGGCGAAGGCGGAGGGGGCGGCGAGGCTGGTTTCGACGGGTGTGTCGGTGACGAGCGAGGCGATGAGGATGCCGCAGAGTGATGATGCTTCGGGCGTGGAGACGAAGCGGATCAGCACGCCGTCGGGCAGTGGTCGGTAGCGGACCAGGCGGCCTTTGGGGTCGGGTTTCGGGGGGGCGGAGAAAAGGTGGTCCCAATGGTATTGGTAGCTGGCGGCGGCGGCGGCGATGATTTCGTTTTCGACGCCGGATTTGAGCCAGTGGCCGGCGTATTCGAGGATGTGGAGCAGGTGATCTCCTGGGCGGTGCTTGGTTTGTGGTATGGCGGCCTGTTCCCAGCGCGCGAAGGTGGCGAGGTCGTCGGGGCCGGGAAGGTTGGCGGCGGCGGCTGCGGGGGGGTGTTTCCAGCCGACGGAGAATTGGCGGTGGATGTCGTGGCTGGTGGGGCGGCGATTGACGAAGACGGCGGCGGCTTCGATTTTTTCGAGCCAGACGTCGATATCTCTCTGATCGAGGCTGTGCAGGGCAGCGACGACGCCGAGCGAAGGGTCGTTCTGGATGGCGATTCCTTCTTCGAGCGAGCGGGCCTCAATGAGGCCGAGCAAGGGGGCGGATGCGGTGGGCGGGATGACGGGATCTTCGAGGCCCGCGCAGAAGCGGATGCCGGGTGTCCAGAGTTTCGGGTTGCCGCGAATCATGCGGGGTTCGAGGAGCCATCCGCGGTGGTTCTCTGCGAGCTGACCTGCTTTCTCGAATGCCCGTTGGGGGTCGCGGGGCAGGGGGGTGACGACGGTGGCGGCGTCCCAGGCGGAGCCTGTGGGGAGGCTGGAGGCGGCGCCGGCGAGGCGGCGCAGGAAATCCTGATTTTGGTAGAGGCTGGAATCGACAATGGCATGGAAGACGGCTCCGCCCGTCTGGCCGCCCTGGGAAAAAGCGGCTTGAATGAGGTCGGCGATGGCTTGGTCGATGTGGGCGCTGCCGGTGATCAGCATGCTGCCGCCACCGGTTCCGGACGCGTGCAGCCGCAGGGAGGGGCTCCATTTTTTAAACTGGGCTGTCGTGGTGCGTGAGCCGGTGAGGGCGACAGCGGCGACCTCGCGGGAGACGATCAGTTTCGAGCCGATGTGGCGATCGGGGGCGGGCGTGAACTGGAGGATGTCGCGCGGGATACCAGCTTCCCAGAGCAGCCCGGCCATGTGCCAGGAGGTGAGGGCGGATTCCGGTGGCGGCTTGAGGATGACGGCATTGCCTGCGAGCAGGGCCGCCAGGGTGGAGGCGAGGGGTTCGGCGAGGGGGAGCTTGCGCGAGGGGACGACGACCACGGTGCCGAGCGGGTCGGCTGCGAGATCGGCGAGGTCGCGGGCGTTTTCTCGGGTCATTTCCGCATAGCGACGGGCGACGTGAATGGCGTCGGCCACTTCGGCGTCGGCTTCGGTGGCGGTGCGGCCGGCGTCGGAGATCATCGCGGTGATGAGCGGGCCGCGTTGGCCGGCGATCAGGGTGGCGGTTTGGTCGGTGATGGCGGCTTTGGTGTCGGTGGGCGTGTTGGCCCATTGCGGCTGGTGGAGCCCGGCGTGGCGGAGGGCGTCGGCGACCTGAACCTCGTTGGCGAGGGTGAGGTAGAAGGCGTGGGTGCCGGGGCGGCCGGGATCGGCGTAGGAAAAAACGGCGTCGCCGGAAAGGGTGGCTTCGCCGCAGACCACGACGGGAATGGTGGGGGGATCGGCGTTGAGGCTGGCCTGTTTGCAGGCTTCGATCCATTCGCGGTTGGCGGCGATGGACCAATCGGTGAGACCCTCGTGCGGAGGCGGGTGATCGCCGGAACCGCGCCCAGCTTCTTCGGTGTGTTTGGTTTGTTTGATTTCCTCTGCGATTGCTTCAAGAAAGGCGGAGGCGGATTGCTGCCATGCGGGTGACCCGGGAGTCGGCGGCGCGGAGGATAGGCCGCCGGGTTCGGTGAAGGCGGCGAGCCGCGAGAAGGCGAGCGGGGGGGAGGGAGCGGTGAGGTTGCTGTGAGCCAGCGGGGCGTGCAGCCACACGGCGGCCTTTTCCGCGGCGAGCGGGAGCTGGATCGGTGGTGTGATGCCCAGCGGCACATCGAATTCAATTTGCTCCTTGGTTTCGAGACCCGCCGCTATTTCGTGGGCAAATGCGATTTCGAGAGGATTGGACGACGCGATGCGCAGGCGCAGGGCGGGGGCGTGGTCCGGGTCGAGCGCGCTGGCGACGAGGCGGCCCAGCTCGCGCGGGTGGCGTTCTGTGGTGCCACAAAGCAGGCGCAGTGTGACGGGTGGGCAGCCTGAGGCGGCGCGTTCGGCGGCCCAGGTGGTGAATTCGTGGAGCGATGCGATGGCATTTTCGCCGGATGCGGGAAGAGTGACGGCGGTGTTGGCGTGGTGCTGGAATTCGTCGATTTCCAAGCAGTGGCGGAGGGCGGCGAAAGCGGCCTGCCATTCCGCCGGGGTGGAGGCGTCGAGGGTGACGTAGCGCGGGTGGGTGTGTCCGGAGGGGTCTTGGAAGGGATTGGCGGCGGCGGCGCGAAGGATTTCGGCGAGGCTGTCGCGCAGGCTGGATGCCTGGCTATCGAGGGCGGCGGCCTTGAGGTGGGGGTGGAGTTCGGACAGCTTGAAGGAGACGTGGCGGACCACGGAATCGCCGAGAAGGCGGAGGAGCGTGCGGCGCGCGTATTCGGTTTGTTCGTCGCTGCCGGCGGTTTCACCCGGCAGGGCTACGCATACGCCGATGTCGGCGCGTCGCCAGTGGTCGATTTGGCCATGCAGGGAGGAGGGGGTGTCCTCCAGAAACAGGGGGGCGCAGATGCGGCGGAGGCGTCGCCGGACCATGGGCATGACCAGTGGGGGAGCCATGCGGGCGAATGCTTTGGCAAAACGGAATGCGAAGCGGTCGCCGCGCGAGAGGCATTGTGGTATTCCCTGGGTGGCGATTAGGTGGTGGAAAAGCCTGGCGGCGCGCGGGTGGTCGGTGGCGCGTGGGATCAGGTCGATCAGGTGCAGCAGGAGGGCCCGTCCCTGGTGGTCGGCGGCCATGGCGTGCCAGGCGGCGGCACGTTTGCGGGCGCGCCGCCCCCCTTTTCGCCGTGCCGTTTTGAGCCAGCCTGCGGCGCGATTGACGGCGCTCTCGGCTTCGGATGAGAAGTCGGTTCCGGCGGTGCGAGTGGGGGGCTGTTTTCGGGTTGGGGGCATGTTTTAAGCGGTGCGGGTTCCGGCTGCTGCGGCGGGGAGGGGCGCGGGATTCCCGTGGACGGTCACGATCAGGGTGAAGCCATTGGGGTTCAAACGAATTCGCGGAGGTTGGGCCGCCCAAACGCTCGAAAATGAAGTGATCTTACGGGAAAAAATTCAATCAATGAGGGTGAAGATGCTTGCAAATGTCGGGAAATCGGGTTGGGTGGGAAGGAGGAAAACACAATGTCAAAAACATGGATTACAAACGCTCGGGTTGTCAGCCCCGGGCTGGATTTGGACAAGGCGGCGGTGTGCATCGCGGGAGGCAAAATCGAGTCGGTGGTGGCCGCTGAGGCAGAGGTGCCTGAGGGTGCCGAGGCCTATGATGCGCGGGGTGCGATGCTGGTGCCCGGATTCATTGACATCCACACCCACGGTGCCAATGGGTTTGACACCAATGCCGGGGCGAAGGAGCAGGTGGCTGGCATGGCTGAGGCCAAAGTGCGCGAGGGCGTGACGACGTTTTTCCCGACCACACTCACCCTGCCCACAGACCAACTCGAGGGTATTGTCGCGGCGGCTGCAGCCTACGGAGCGGCTCCCACGCATGCGAAAGCGCCGCGCCTTCACATTGAGGGCCCATTTATCAA
>SLCJ01000174.1 GCA_007125835.1 Verrucomicrobiales bacterium
GAAAGCAATGGAACCTGCATCCAGCTACCCAAGCCACCCAGAAAGCGGCTGAGGACAGCCGCACTCCAAGACGCTACCGCGACAGGAACGCATATGAGCACCCCACCGTGGAGGCGATCACTGGTCGCCCTCCCGCGAAGCTACGCAACACATGAGAACGCAAAGGCCCAGCTACAGCTTACACGAGCCGGGCAACCACCCACATCGATTTCGATACCGATCCCGATTTGGATTTCGATTGACCCCATGCGCGCCTCCGGCGGCCATGAAGTCCAACCAGCGGCGAATCTCCTTCGCCGAAACGTTTGAGGGGAGAACGATGGGACGCTTCAATGACTAGCCAATTTCCGGTGTGGCGATCCTCTCCCCGCCTGGTGTAGCCCGCCTTATATCTGGCACATTATGATTTGCTGAAAAAGGGTGAGTAATCACCCTGTTTTAGCCTTCCGCCCTCGCGGGTAGCGGTGGATGTGCTCTCCGTTCGGAAAAAGCTTTCTTGCAACATCGGCGGTATCGTGGATAATACCGCGTAGTGTATGCAGTTCTCGACACATCAGTCCTTGTGGCGGGACTCCGATCCAATCGGGGAGCCAGCTTTCAGATCCTCCGCGCAATCCGCGCTGGGGACATACGTATTGCTGTATCTGTCGCTCTCGTTCTTGAGTATGAGTCGGTGGTTTTGCGGTCTGGCCTCATTCCTCATTTCACGGCTGATGAACTCCGCAGGATTGTCGACGGTCTGTGCCAGTTGGCGGATCACCAGCAAGTTTTCTTCGCTTGGAGGCCGTTTCTTGCTGACCCCGATGACGATCTTGTGCTCGAACTTGCGGTCGCAGCCTCGGCCGCGTTCGTCATCTCACACAACATCAACGACTTTCGAGGTTCGGAATCAATGGGTGTTCGCGCCATCACACCTGCCACAACCCTAGATATTATCAGACCATGACTACATTATCCATCCGTGTTCCCGATTCACTTCATCGTGCGATTAAAGAACTCGCGAAGAAGGACGGCTACTCCATGAACCAATTCCTGATTACTGCGGCTGCCGAGAAGCTTTCGGCATTGGAGACCGTTGATTACCTTCGACATCGAGCCGAACGAGCAAACCTCAAGGATTTTGACAGCCTTCTGGCCCGGGTACCTAATTCCGATCCAGATGCGGGTGACGAACTACCTCCAAAATACCAAACTGATCCGGGCAACCACCCAAAAAGCGGTTGAGGACAACCGCACTCCAAGACGCTACCGCGACAAGAACGCGTGTGAGCGCGGCACCGTGGAGGCGATCACTGGTCGCCTTCCTGCGAAGCGATACCCAAATGGGCGGGTGAATATAAAATCCGCCTCGTCCTTGTCATTCGCTTCCTCACCCGCGCCACGACTGGAGAGTCGTGGCTCCTTGCGGGGGCGTGGCGGCGCGGGGGATGACGGGGAGTGGATCAGACGAGCATGAGAGCGGGCTGCTCGATGCGTTTGGCGGTTTCGGCGAGGAAGGCGGCGCCGACGGCGCCGTCGATGACGCGGTGGTCGCAGGAGAGGCCGAGCCACATGCGTTTGCCGATGCCGAGTTCGCCATTGGCGACCACGGCCTGATCCTTGATGGCGCCGATGGAGAGGATGGATGCCTGGGGCGGGTTGATGATGGCGTCGAAGTGGTCGATTCCCCAAGCGCCGAGGTTGGAGACGGTGATGGTGCCGCCGTCGAATTCGTCGGGCTTGAGTTTTTTGTCCTTCGCCCGAGCGGCGAGATCTTTCACGGCGCGGGAGAGGTCGAGCAACGATTTGTCGCCTGCATCCTTGATCACGGGGGTAACGAGGCCGTCGTCCACGGCGACAGCCACGGCGAGTCCGATTTTGTGGAAGCGGACGATATTGTCTCCATTCCAGGCGGCATTGACATCCGGCACGGCCTGCATGGCGGAGACGACTGCTTTGAGAATGAAGTCGTTGATGGTGTATTTGTTGCCGCCCTCGCGTTTTTCCTCGGAGGCGTTCACCTGGGCGCGCAGTTTCATCATCGGCCCGGCATCTACTTCGAGGCGGAGGTAGAAATGGGGGATTTGCAGTTTTGAGGCGAGCAGGCGTTCGGCGATGATGCGCCGCATGGTGGAGACGGGCGCTTTTTCGTCTTTGTCGCCCACCATGGGGAGGATGGGAGCGGGTCCGGCCACGGCGGCGGCTCCACTGGCGCGGCCCGGAGGCGGTGCGTTCTCGACATCGGCGGCGACGATGCGTCCGCCGGGGCCGGTGCCATCGAGCGTGGCGAGGTCGACGCCGCGTTCTTCGGCCAATTTGCGGGCGAGGGGTGAAGCTTTGATTCGCACTTCGTCGCCTCCCCGGCGGCGGCGACGCGGGCGGCGGGTGGCGGAGCGTCTCTGGGATCCCGCAGTGGGCGATGAGGATTTGCTCTTGCGGCTGTTTTTTTCGTCTTCCTCTTCTTTTTCCTCGCCGGTTGGAATGTCACCGCCATTGGAATCTTTGTCGCCATCACCCGCAGCTTCGGCTGCGGAGGGATCTTCTCCCTCGTCGAGCAACACCGCCATTTTGGCACCGACGGCGATTTTTTCGCCCTCCTTAATGTATAGCTCATGGACGATGCCGTCGTCGAAGGCTTCCATTTCCATGGTCGCCTTGTCGGTTTCGACTTCGGCGATGATCTCGCCCATTTCGACTTTGTCGCCTTTTTTGATTTTCCAGTTGAGCAGGGTGCCCTCGGTCATGGTGTCCGAGAGTTTGGGCATCTTGATGATCGTGGCCATGGCGAGAAGTGGAAGCGGTGGGCTGGAGAGAGGGTGGTGGGTTGAGGGTTCAGGCGATCGAGAGCACTTTGTCGACGATGCGCTGGGGGTTGGGAAGTTGGTCGTTTTCCACACCCGGGCTGTAGATGGACGGGGCGTCGAGGGAATTGACGCGCAGGATCGGCGCGTCCAGGTCGTCGAAGGCTTTTTCTTGCAGCAGCGTGCAGATCATGGCCGAGACGCCGCAGAAGGGTTTCGATTCGTCAATCACCACCGCGCGGTTGGTGTGGGCCACCGAGTCGAGGATCGCATCTTCGTCGAGCGGGCGGATCGAGCGGAGGTCGATCACCTCGGCGTCGATGTCGTGGTCGTGATCGAGGATTTCGGCTGCCTTGAGGGCGTGCAGCACCGAGCGCCCGTGGGCGATGAGGGTGATGTCGTCGCCCTCGCGTTTCACGTCGGCCACGCCGAGCGGCACGAGGTGGTCTCCATCTTCCGGATCGGGCACCGGTCCCTCCGTGCCGTAGAGCAGGGTGTTTTCCATCACGTAAACAGGGTCATTGTCACGGATGGCGGTTTTCATCAGTCCCTTGACGTCGGCGGGGGTGGCGGGCGAGCAAACCTTGAGCCCGGGGAAACTGGCGAAGAGCCCCTCAGGCGTGTGCGAGTGGGTGGCTCCGACATTGGTGCCGCCGTTGGCGGGTCCGCGCACGACGATCGGGCAGTGGATGAGGCCGCCGGACATGTAGCGCACGAAGGCGGCGTTGTTCACAAGCTGGTCGAAGGCTACCGAGTGGAATGACCAAAACATGAGTTCCATCACCGGGCGGACGCCCAGCATCGAGGCACCGACACCCATACCGATGAACCCGGCTTCGGAGATCGGCGTATCGACGACGCGTTTGTCGCCCCATTTTTTCCAAAGCCCTTCTGTTACCTTGTAGGCTCCGTTGTATTGGGCGACTTCCTCGCCGAGGATCACGACATTGTCGTCGCGGGCAAGCTCCTCGTCGAGGGCTTCGCGGATGGCATGGCGGTAGAGAATGCTGCGCATGGGAGATTCTGGGGGAAAAACGGGGGGGAATCAGGTGTTGAAAAAGTGGGTGCCGGTTCGTCCGGCTTCGGAACCAGAGTCGACCTCCTCGTAGACGTCGGTCATGATGTCATCGACGGTGGGATACGGGCTCTCTTCGGCGAACTTGGCTGCGGCATTCGCCTCGTCCTTGGCCTCCTGGTCGATCTTATTCGCTTTTTCCTCGCTGAGCACGCCCTCGGCAATCAGGATTTCGCGCCAGATCTGCACCGGGTCGTGTTCGCGCTGATATTTTTCCACCTCTTCCTTGGAGCGGTATTTTTTCGCGTTGGCATCGGCCACCGAATGCCCGTAGTAACGGTAGGTATTGATCTCGAGCACCGTGGGTCGCGATTCCTCATGCGCCCGGCGCATCGCCTCCCACGTGACCGCGCGCACCTCATAGACATTTTCGCCCATGCAGGACGCCCAGTCTATGCCATAGGCTTCCGCCCGCTGGGCCAGGCCGCCGGGCGGGTAGACCGACGAGCGCTTCTGGCTGGTGCCCATCGAGTAGCCGTTGTTTTCGATGATGAAAATGGCGGGCAGATCAAAAAGCCCTGCGAGGTTGAGTGATTCGTGGAACGCCCCTTGGTTGATCGCCCCATCGCCGAGGAATGTGAGCGAGCAGCCTTTGAGATCCTTGTATTTCAGGCCATAGGCGAGCCCGAGTCCGAGCGGGGTCTGGCCGCCGACAATGCCGTGGCCACCCCAAAAATTCTTGTCGGGCGCGAAGTAGTGCATCGACCCGCCCTTGCCCTTGGAGCAGCCGGTGCTTTTGCCGAAAAGCTCGGCCATGCACTCGTTCATGCCCATGCCCACCGCCAGCGCATGCCCGTGGTCGCGGTAGGCGGTGATGATGTGATCGTGGTCGCCGCAGAGCGAAATGGTGCCGACCGCCACCGACTCCTGGCCTATATACAAATGCAGGAAGCCGCCCATCTTTCCGGCGTTGTAGTGCTTGAGCGAAATCTGCTCGAAACGGCGGATGCGCGCCATCGTCCGGAATGTTTCCACCTTCTGTTCGTCAGAAAACGAACGGTTGATCTCGGCCTCCGCATGGGGGCCACCGGGATGGGACGTTTTGTCGGCCTCATTCCGCGATTTTGCGGGTGAAGACTTTTGTTTTTTCTTAGCTGCGGACTTCTTCTTGGCAGGCATGGAGTGGGGGGAGAATTCGGGGAGGGGACACGGTCAGGGCCGTTGGGCCCGGGTGAGGTGCGGGGGCGGAGGCGGAGGCGGGCAATACGCCGGGTCTCCGGTCGGCGGATCATGCGCCGGCGGCGCTTTCCACAGTGGCGACCGGAGCTGTGGCCGGTGCGGTGCGGCGAAGCGCAATCAGGAACAATCCGGCGAAGGCCAGGTTGCCGACCAGCGACTTGAGGAGAAACATCCACGCCGGCGGGAAGCCGGGCAGGCCATTGGTGTTGGCTTGGATCCATCCGCCGATTGTCGGCACATACCCGGGGGAGGACAGCCATGCCACGGTATTGGCGGCGATATGGAAAGCGATCACTCCGCCCACCGTTGCCAACAGATAAGGTGCCGCCTTGCCCAGCCGATTCGCCAGCGGACGGCCGGCAAGGAACAGCAGGCCGTAAAATCCGGCATTGAGGAGGAGGTAGGGGTGAAGCAGTGCCGCGCCGTGCATGCCGTTGAGGATGAGATCGGACACAAGGAAGGCAGCAACCGCAGCAACCGCAACCAACGCCTGCGGGCGGAGCATGGCCATGCCGAGAACCAGAGCCGCCAGCGGGGCGAACCCAGCCAGCCCTTCAGCTCCGGGCAAGGATGCGGAGCCGATGCGGAATGCGAGGACGGAGACAACAAGGAGGAGGGCGATGGCCCAAGTGCGCTTTTCCATAAGTACCGGGAATCATAGGGCGTTTCCTCGACATCGGCAAGAACGAATGCGTGCGCACGCTGCCGAATTCAGTGATTAGGGCATTTTTCCGGGCTGGTCGGCAAAATGAGAAATCTTGAAGGAAAGGGTTGACAGGAGGGGCATCTTTCGGGAAAACTGTCCGAGTGCTGCGGTGTGTAGAAGCCGCAGGTCGATTTCCACACCACTTCCGACTGCCATCATGAGTGATCCAGACCAGCCCACACCTCCCAAGCCGCAGCCTCCGCAGCCTCCGGCCCCACCCACACCTCCCGCGCCGATGTCGAAGCCGGAAGACGGAAAACCCGACTCGACGAAAACTTCCTCGATCACCTCGCGCGTATCGACCAAAACCTCGCAGGTGCCGCTGAAAACATCGCGCGTGTCGCTTTCCGGCAAGCCGGAAACGAAAACCTCGCAGGTGCCGCTGCGCAAAGAAACCGTGCGCATCACCCTTAAGGCTCCGCCTGAGTCCGGTGCCCCCAAGCCCATGGAAGCGCCCGCCGAGGGTGGCACGGGCCCTGTCGCTCCCACCGCTCCCAAGCCGCCTGTCGCCCCCGCCCCGCCCAAGCCGGCCGCCAAAGCGGTGTCCCCGACAATTCCTCTCAAGCCGTCCGGCCCCAAGCCGATGCCTACGGTTCCCCTGAAAAAAACCGGTTCGGCTGCGTCCCCGGGTGCTCCAGCCAAGCCCGGCACCCAGCCGCTGCCCGCCGCGACGCAGAAGCTCAAATCCACCCAGCCCCTGGGCAAGGCGCCGCCGCCCTCCGCTCCCTCGCCCGGCACCACCGTTCTCGTCGAAGAGGAAGAGGAAAAAGACGGCCTCAACATTGCGCTCGCCGCCGCCACCCTCGTGGCCATGGTGGCCCTCGGTTTGTTTGCCTTCGCGCAGACCAAGGTGCCTGACGTGGATCACAACAACGTGGACGGCGTCCTCGGCCAGGGTGCCTCAATCTTCAAGCTGATCGGGGATTGATTCTTTTGATCCTTTAGCCGCCGAAAGCCGCCAGTCACACCCTAAAAACAAGGAGACTATTCATGGGCACGCAAATCTTCCTCACCATCGTCGCCGTTGCCGCACTCACCGTCCAGATCCTGGTGGTGGTGATGGAGCGCCAGTAAAAACACGCACGCGCCCCGGCATCCGTCCTACGGGCGGACTCACCGGGTATCCGCGTCGCAACTCCGGCTTGGCAGACATGCCCCGGGTGGTTTTTTGCGGCGGAAACATCCAGGGCATCCAGGATGTTCCGCACGTCATCCCGCCGTGTGCGGGCGAAAGTCATGTTAGCCCCAGGGGCAGGCTCGTCGCCTCCGTGTTCGGGCAAGCGCAGAAAAGAGTCCTCCCCCGGCCTTCGTCCCACTCCACCCCCTCATGCCATTTCGCCCCTACCTCCTTTCGGTCGCATTGGTGTTTGCCTTGGTGTTGACGGCAGGCACCGCAGCTCGGGCGGACGAGCCCGGCTCGCGTCCGAACATCCTGCTCATCTTCACCGACGACCAGAATACCGACACCCTCGGATGCTATGGCAATGAACGGGTGCGCACACCCCATATCGACCGGCTGGCGGACACCGGTGCATTGTTTTCGCGCGCCTACCTCACAGGTGGGAATACCGGAGCGCTGTGCCAGCCGAGCCGGGCCATGCTGATGACCGGCCGTCATTTCCCCCGGATTGCCGTGGATCGCGGATGGGACCTCGCTCCCCAGCC
>SLCJ01000404.1 GCA_007125835.1 Verrucomicrobiales bacterium
TCGGAGCTGGCGCGCCCGGCCCATGAGCACACCCTTTACCTCTTAGACGAGCCTACCACCGGCCTCCATCCCGACGACACGCGGGTTCTGCTAGACAACCTCATCCGGCTCCGCAACCTCGGACACACGGTGGTGGTGATTGAGCACAATCCCTTGATCCTCCGTGCCGCCGACTGGCTGATCGAAACGGGCCCTGGGGCAGGACCGCTTGGGGGTGAAATCATTGCCGCCGCCCCACCCGAGGAAGTCGCCGCCCTCGACCACTCCCCCACCGCTCCATTCCTGAAAACAGGCCACATTCATGTATCGGAGCGGAAAGGATCGTAAATGCGTCCTTTCCACTGGATCTTTCCGGCCCGACTCAGCCGCCAGCTATTCAGGGCAATCAGCATCGCGAGCGCATAGGCAAACGGATGCAACACCACGCTCCACCACGAAGTGCGAAAGCGCAGCGCAAGCACGGTGCGAATCAGCAGGATCACCGCGATCTGCGCCACCACCCACTCGCGACCCGCAAGCGGCAATATCACAAACAAAAAAGGCAGCACAAAAACAGCTGCCTGAAACACGCCAAAGGCGACAAACGAAAACCCATTCCTCTCGAACACAGGCCGCACGTTCTTACTAAAGCCGGACCACACCTCGGCAAATGACCTATACATGCGGCAGCGCACCAAGCCGGACGAATCCGCATTCACCAGCCTGGCTCCCTTGCCCGTGTCGGCCATGATCCGGCGTCCTATCGCCACGTCTTCGACCAAGTGATCGCGCACCGCCTCGTGTCCGCCCGCCCGCTCGTAGGCATCGCGGGTGAAAAGCATAAATTGCCCGTTTGCCGCCCCGAATGACGCCATCCTCCGGGGCCCAAGCCGGGCAGCCACTTCAGGAAACCTCAGAAACCCTCGCACCATAGCCTGCGGCAGAAACACATGCGTAAGGATGTAAAGCAATGGAACCACCAAGCGTTCGGACCATGATCCTGTTTTTTGCCATGGCCAGGCTGAGAGAAGGCTCGCCCGCTCCTTCACCGCAAGTTCCACAGCGGCGGACACCGCGCCGGGATCGTGAATTGTATCGGCGTCTGTGAACAGCAGCCACTGGCCCTGCGCCTGACCGGCGAGTTGGTGGCATGCCCAGGGTTTGCCGGCCCAGCCCTGCGGAAGATCCACACCACGTATCCATTTCAAACGCGCCTTCGGGTTCTCCGCCGTTTCCACAAAACCGCATCGCTCCAAAACAGCCGCGGTATCGTCTTCGGAGCGGTCGTCGAGCACGATCACCTCAAGCTGCGGATAGTCCTGCGCGGCAAGCGAACGCACGCAGGCTTCGATGTTTGCCTCCTCATTGCGCGCCGGCACCAGGAGGGACACCATACCATGGTCCGCCACCCGCCCTGGCCGCAATCGGGGAAACAGCATCAGGTTGGCGAGACTGGCGAGAAAAAGCCAGACCAGCAAAGCGAGCACCGCCAATTGATACCATTCGATCCAGCTCATGAGTCGCGCTCTTTACGCCCGGAGCCCCCATGGCGACGCCCCGGCAAGCGCGCCCACCAATTTTCATGGATCGAACGCCCGCTCCACAGCGCGCGATACCGGGCTGTTCCGCCGAGGGAGTGCCAGTCGTGGTGAAGCTGCTTAATGAGTCCCGCCATCGCCTTCTCGACGGCAGACACCAATGGTGCGCCGCTTCCGCGAAGTGCGGTTCCAGCTAGCACCCACACCTCGGGCCGCGAGCCCTCGCGAAATCCGTAGTGAAAAGCCATCGGCACCACCGCCGGCCTGGTGCGTCGGGCCAGCTCGCCCAGGCCTCGCCGCAACTTCGGCGGGGCTCCCCCTTGCAGCCCCATCACACCCTCTGGGAAGTAAAACAAACCCGCGCCAGGCTCTTCGAGAAACGATATCAAGGCGGAAAAACTGCGACGCAACGCCCCGGGTGTCCTTGGGTCGATTCCAATCGCACCGGCGGCACGAAACCAGGGATATCGCTCGAGCTGGCGCTCCTCCTGGGCGACGGCAAACCGGCGGCCCGGCAGCTCGTCCATCAGGCAGAGCGCGACGAAACCATCCCACCAATTGGTGTGGTTCGGGCAGAGGAGCAGCGGGCTGCCCAGTCCACCCTGCCCGCGCAACCCCCGCACCCGCAACGCCGCAAAACGCCGCCGCGCGGCTCGGCGAATCAGCGCATGCTGCAGGGAGCCGGAAACATTCATCTGACGCTGCGGTTCTCCGGCTCGTCGCCGAGGTGACGTCCGGTTTCGAGATAGTTGGACACGTAGTCCGTGACGGCAGTGGCCAGCGGGGTAAGCTCGCGATCATAACCGGATGCTCGCAACCGACTGATATCCGCCTCGGTGAAATACTGATATTTCCCGCGAAGATGCTCCGGCATATCGATGTAGTCGATCTCGACAGGTCTTCCGAGAGCGTGAAAAATCGGTGTGACCAGATCGCGCCATGTCCGCGCCTGGCCGGACCCGAGATTGTAGAGCCCTCCGGCCATCGGCGAGCGTGCCAGGTGCAGTGTCATGTCCACAGCGTCCTTCACATAGAGAAAATCGCGCATCTGGCAGCCATCGAGGTAATCAGGGTGGTGGCTTTTGAACAGGGAAACACGGCCGCTGCGGCGAATCTCTTCATGCGCCTTGTGCACCACACTTCGCATCTCCCCCTTGTGGTGCTCATTCGGGCCGAACACGTTGAAATATTTCAATCCGACCATCCGCTTCAACAAGCCCTCGCGGAGAGCCCATAGATCAAACAAATGTTTGCTATAGCCGTAGGCATTAAGCGGGCGCAGCGCATCCAGCTCGGCGTCGCCATCGGCCATCCCGGCGGAGCCGTCGCCGTAGGTGGCCGCCGACGAGGCATACACAAACCGGGCCCCACGCTCCAGCGCCCACGCGGCCAGCTCACGGGTATAGGCGAAATTGTTCCGCATAAGGTAGCCGGCATCGCGCTCGGTGGTCGACGAGCAGGCCCCCATGTGCAGCACCTGCGACACCCCATCGAGCACGCCGCTGCCATTGCGCAGCGCCTCGGCGAGTTCGTCGGCGTCGAGATATTCGTGAAACCGCAGCGATGCGAGGTTGCGCCACTTGGCATCCTCGCCGAGGCGGTCGCAGAGGATGAGGTTGTCGTGGCCCTCGCGGTTGAGTCTCCAGGCGAGGGCGCTGCCGATCATGCCGGCGGCTCCGGTAATCAAAATGCGTTTTTCCTTTTTGCGGGTCATGGGTTTGAGCGGCAACATGCACTGTCCTGCCGCCGCCGCCAAGCATGAATCACACCATCATTTCCAAAAGCGCGTCGCACACATCGGTATCGCGGCTCACGCGCGAGGCATTGGTCCCGAGATAAACGGGACGCTCCTCCTCGGGCACCGAGTCCAGCCCGTGGCTGCCGCGCACGAGCCGACCGTCGATGGGCACGACTTCGAGCAGCCCGCGCAGGCCGAGTTTCTTGCGCAGGAGGAACGAGGCGATCTTCAGCTTCGAAAAACGGATCTGCGGGTCGATGAACAACTCCGCCGGGTCGTAGCCGGGCTTGCGGTGGATATCCACCGTGCGCGCAAAGTCCGGGGCCCGAGCGTCATCCACCCAGTAATAATAACTAAACCATGTACCTGGATCGGCCACCGCGATCCAATCTCCTGCACGGGCGGCCGCCGTTGTCCCGGGTGCCCAGCCCAACTCCTCCGGCGCAAGCACCGCCGCCACCCCCTCGCACGAAGCCAACACCTCGCGCACCGCCTCGCGGATGGCGGGCCTGTTCACATAGACATGGGCGATCTGATGATCCGCCACAGCGAAAGCGGCAGAGGCCCCGGCATCGAGCGTCTCGAGGCCCAGCTCGTCTTTCACCCGCAGCCACCCCTCGCGACGCAGCACCCGGTTCAGCGCCACATCGCGATGCACGGCGGAAATTCCGTATTCGGAAAGCACCACCACCTGCACGCCGCGAGAGTCGAAAAAATCGACAAGATCACCGACGACATTGTCGATTTTCTCCAGCTCGGAGGGAATCCCCGCCCAACCCGGGCCGTGCGCCTGCAAGGGGTAATCGAGATGTGGGAGATAGACAAGCTGGAGCGTGGGCGACTCCCGCTCCTCCGTCCAGCGTGCTGCATCAGCAATCCAGGCACTCGACTCAATCCCTGCGGCAGGCCCCCAGAAATGGCGGAAGGGAAACGGTCCGAGAGCATCCTCACGCTGCACGGCAAACCTCCAATCCGGCGGCTCGGTATGGATATCAAAAATCTTACGACCATCGGCCGGGTAGAGCGGGCGCGGGGTCATCGAATACTCGACTTCAGAATACATGTTATACCACCAAAATGTCTTGGCGGTGGTGGCTTCTGGACGCGATTGGCGCAGCTTGTACCAGATTTTTTCGCCTTTGACCAACATGTCCGGCTGCTTCCAGAAGCGCACCTCCGCGCTCTCGCGGTCATACCACCCATTGCCGACGATCCCATGGTGCCCGGGCCCGCCACCGGTGAGGAAGGTCGATTGCGCGCTGCACGTGAGTGCGGGAAAAGTGGGCTTGAAGGATGCGCTGCCGCCGCGCGCGGCGAATGCCACGAGTCTTGGCATGTGTCCGGAGCGCAAATGCGCGCCACACAAGCCCACCACGTTGATCACCGCGAGTCGATTCTCCTGATTTGTCGGATGTGCTGCCATCGCCGCCACTATGGCGGAAAGTCGTGGTCCTGACAACAGCCCGTCGAATCCGCGCACCAAGCGCACGCGGCCTTGCCCCCGTCCTCACATGAGATATACTTTCCCCGATGCGCCTCCTTCCGTTCTTTTGTCTTGTCGCCATCCTCGGATTCTCTACCGCGCCCCGGGCCGTCGCCGAGACGCCGGGCGGCATCCCAGAGAACACGGCCGCCATTGCCGGTCTCGAAGGCGAATACCTGATTCTCGTCGGCGGACCCGCGCTGCGCACCCTGGAAAACCTGCGCGTGCCCGAGGACAGGCACGACCGCTGGTGGGCGAACTTTGTCTCTGCCGCCAACATTCGCACCCGGCAGTTTCACTCCCAGGGCGTGCCTCCTTCTTCCATCACATGGCTGGTATTTCGTCCGGGCTATGAGAGAAGGGCCATCGAAGAGGGCAACCCCCTCGTTCGTTGGATCGAGGAACTGGCCGGACGGCGCGAGGCCAACCTCATCTGGTTCGCCACTCAGGACGAAATGATCCAGCACATCAATCACGGCAACAACCGCCGGCGCAACCGCATCGTGTCGTTTGATTTCTTCGGCCACTCAAACAAATACTGCTTCCTGATCGAATACGGTTCCGAGATCATCGGTGCCTCCTCGGTATGGCTGCACGAAAACGAACTTCGCCGCCTCCGCCGCTCCGCGTTCCACCCTCGGGCCTTTTGCAAGTCATGGGGTTGCCACACGGCCGAATCCATGAGCCGCCGCTGGCAACAAGTGCTCGGCATGCCGCTGTGGGGTGCCTACGGCAAAACTACCTACGTGCCCACCGGCCAAGGCAGGCTGCCCGCCCTCGGACGCGAGGCCACCGGCTGGGGCATGTAGGAGGATGTAAACGGAAATCACCGCCCTGCGGCGCGTCCGCCGCGCAGCCTGCCGATTCCCTCCAGCGGAAGATTGGGGTCCACATCCTCCTCCAGCGACGACACCCTGCCGCTCGCCAGCCGCCAATGCGCCACATGGCCGATCATCGCCGCGTTGTCGGTCGCCAGGCGGGGTTCGACCAGATGCAGCCGTGCGCCGAACCTACCCTCAATCTCCGCCCGCAGAGTCTCGCGTAACCTGCCATTGCATGCCACCCCGCCACTGACCGCCACATCCCGCAAACCGCGCCGCCGTGCGGCCTCCAGGGTCTTTGCCGAGAGCACCTCGACCACCGCCTCTTGGAACGACGCACACACATCGGGCAGCCACTGCTCCCGGGCAGCCGGATCCAAACGTTGGATCAACACGCGCACTGATGTTTTCAACCCGCTGAAGCTGAAATTTCCATCGCCGCTCTCAAGCATCGCGCGAGGGAAAGCGAACGCGGTGGGATCGCCTCCCTTGGCACACTTCTCAATTTCCGGCCCGCCGGGGTAGGGCAAACCCAACATTTTCCCCGTCTTGTCGAATGCCTCGCCCGCCGCATCATCCAGCGAGCGACCTACTAGCTCATAGTCGCCGACGCCGCGAGCCTCGACCAGAAGCGTGTGCCCGCCACTAACCACCAGCCCGAGAAACGGAAAAGGAACATCGCGCCCGACAAAAGGAGAAAGCAGGTGCCCCTCCATGTGGTTCACCGCGACAAAGGGAACCGCCGCGCCCAGAGCCATCGCCTTTGCCATGGTGTTGCCCACCAACAGAGAACTGGCCAACCCAGGACCCGCCGTCGCCGCCACGGCGGCCAAATCCCCCACCCCACACCCGGGCTGCGCCAGCACCCGCTCAACCAAACCCGGCAACAGCACCGTGTGATTCCGCGACGCAAGCTCCGGAACCACCCCACCGTAAGGCTGGTGCGATTCGGTCTGACTGGCGGTCTCCAAAGCCAGGATGCCGCCCCGATCATCCACCGCCGCCACCGAGGTGTCATCGCACGAAGTTTCGATCGCCAACACCACGCGGCGCCCTCCTCCAGCCGGGACTTCTCCCTGATTGTGTGCAAATTCGGACATTGCCATTCACCCGGGCGGCAACTCCCGCCCTGGCCGCCCCACTTTCCACGATACCCGCCCCGCCATCAAGCCCCGAACTTGCAATGAGAAACCCTGCCTTCTTCCCTGATACGTAGCGACGGCAGGTTCTATACCGGCGGTCAGCCGATCGCCATCGCTATCGAAATCGATCCCAAGTGCCGAAAGACCCACCTGCACCGAAGCTTCGCCCATCACCCGTCCCCGTTCAGAGTCCGGCAGTCGCAGACAGCCGCTACAGAAATCCGCTAAAATCGCAACCTGCTGTGAAAATCAAGGTTGGGATTGATCGATTCTCAGGCGGAAGAATCGGCGCTGCGGAAGTGGGTTAGATTCGACTTCGATGGCGAGCATACCGCTGGTATCCGGGATGCTCGGCGAGGTGTTGGAGTCGAAGATGATTTCGGCATTGGACCAGTCGCCGGGACTGTCTGTGGCCTCGACGATCCATTGGATGTCGCGCAGTGCGGGGTTGTAGGGGAATTCGAAGGAGATGCCGGAGGGTGTTGATAGCAGTGCTGGCAGGAAAGGGCGGGGATTGCCCTCGGCCGGTGTGCCGAGGGCGTAGCGAAGAAGGTTTGGAACGCCGGAGCCGCTTGGGTCGGCGGCCGGCACGACGAGTGCGGGATCGGTGCCGGGAGGAAAACTCGCAGCGGCCCAGTCCGCATAGGTGACCGGCGCGCCGTCGAAGCGGACTTCAAGGATGCGACCGACAAGCAAGTCA
>SLCJ01000301.1 GCA_007125835.1 Verrucomicrobiales bacterium
AGGAGCTTTCAGGCTCCGGTGCGCAGGGCGGACCAGAGGGTGTGGACGCCGACGCTGATGAGGAGGACGGCGAAGATGATCTGGAGGTTTTGGTTGGAGAGGCGTTTGAGGGCATCGGCGGCGAACCAGGCGACGATCACGCTGGCGAGGGCCGCGGGGATGGCGATCCGCCACTCGACGAAGGCATTGGCGTTGTTTTTGATGCTGGCGACGATGGCTGTGGCGGCGATGGCGGCCAATGAGGTGGCCACGGCAGATTTCTGCGTGAGGCCGAGGAAGAGGACGAAGGCGGGCACCATGATGATGCCTCCGCCGACACCGCAAAGGGCGGCCACAAGTCCGGCGAAGGCCCCGACGAGGAGGGAAATGGCGATGGTCATGCGCCAGTGTAGCCTGTGTTGGCGATCCCGCACCTGCATTCCGGCGGGCGTGCCGTGAATGTTTCGCGCGGGTTTCCGGTTTGGTGGACGGCTTATCCGCCGGTGCGCGGTGGGCGGTTTTTCTTCGGTTTCTCCTTTTGGGCTGGGCCGCCCATCATCTGGCGGCGCATGTTTTTGGCCACCACTGAGGGCGAGCGTTTCTTTTTCTTTTCCAGGGTGACTTCGGGCTGGCGGCGCATGTACCAGCTTTGGCCGATGCTGAAAATGTTCTGGGTGGTCCAGTAGAGGGAGAGTGCGGCGGCGAAGTTGTAACAGATGAAAAGGAAGATGACGGGCAGGAACATGAAGATCCGGCGCTGCATCTTGTCGCCGGTTTGCGGCGTCATTTTCATTTGCAGGATCATGGTGCCGGCCATGAGCAGCGGCAGTGCATTGAGAGGGATGCCGCCGATCCATGCCAGGGTGTCGGGCTGCGACAAGTCGGTCACCCAGAGAAAGCTTTCGTGGCGCAGCTCGGCGGCGTATTGGAGCATGCGGTAGAAGCCGAAGAAGATGGGCATTTGCAGGAGCACGGGCAGGCAGCCGCCGAGCGGATTGATGCCGTAGTCGCGGTAAAGCTGCATCATCTCCTGATTCATCTTCTGCGGGTCGTCCGGATATTTTTCCTTCAGCTCCTTGATTTTCGGATTGAGCAGCGACATGCGCTTCATGGTGCGCATGGATTTGGCATGCAGCGGCCAGATGGTGAAGCGGATGAGGATGGTGATGATGATGATGGCGATGCCGAAATCGGGGACTACGCGAATGATGCGGTGCATGGCCCAGTTGAGCAGGCGGCTGAAGGGCTGGGCGATCCAGCCGAAGATGGGCATGTTGCCGTAGAGCATCACCTTCTGGAGATCTTTCTCGGATTGCTTGAGAAGCTCGTTGTTTTTGGGGCCGACGAAGAAAAGCCATTCGAGTTCGCGTTGTGCGCCGGGGGCGATGACGCCGCCATTGAGGGAAGTGGCGGCCATGGTGCCGGTGCGTTCCTGGGCGCGTCCGTCGCGGCGTCCCTCGGTGGTGACGGTGATCGGGCGCGCCCACCACGAGCGGTCGCCCGGTTCGGCGGGGATGGTGAGGCAGACGTAGAATTGATTGATCACGCCGATCCAGCGGGCGTCGTTGACGGTATCCTGAAGGAGGGCGCGGGCGCTGGAAAACCAGCCACCGCGGAAGGCGGACTCGGAGCGAAACCCGGCGCGCTCGCCGGCCAGCCAGGCCACGCCGACCTGGCCCTGCCATTCTTCGGCGATGAGGGCGGAGGTGCCGCCGGAGAAAAGGTACCAGCCATCGGTGTTCACTTCGCCGGTGCCCGGGTTGTGAAGGGTGGTTTCGAGCCGGAGGAAGGGGGCGGGCCCGGGGATGGAGGAGTCGATGGAGAATGTGCGGCGAACCGTCAACCCGGCGTAGGTGGTGCCTTCGTAGGTGATGTGGGTTGCGCTTTGGTCCACCACCTCGTAGCGCGAGGCGTCGACGCGACCGACGCCGTCGGAGAGCGCGCCGATGGCAAACGGGGTGCCGCGGTTCATGATTACGGGCTGGTCGACGGCGTCGTGGACGCGGTCGTCAGGAAATTCGATTTGTTTGATGCCGCCGCCGCGGTTGGTGAAAAGGTAGCGCACGGTGCCGGTGTCGGCGGTGTAGGTGAGGGTGGTGATTTCCTCTTCGAACTCGGGCTGTGGGGGGATGTTTTCGAGTGCGGCAGGCCGGCCCTCTGCGGCGGCGGCGGTGTCGGCATCTGTGGCGTCGGCGGGTGTTTCGCCGCGGTTGATCGCCTCGGCGGCTTCAGCGGCTTCGGCTTCGCGGAGGATGCTCTGCTCCCTTTCCCATTCGGCGCGTTTCTGGGCGGACCACCACATGTTGGCCATGAGGCCGCCGATGGCGAGGATGAGGATGATGACTCCGGTTCTGTCCATTTTGTTCTGGGAAAAGGGTGCTGGTGACGCGGCGTGAGGGAAGTGTCAAGACGAGGGAGGGTCGTCGTTCCGGCCCTGGTTTTGTGCTGTGGCGGGGCCATGGCCACGGGGACGGGTATTGTCGGCGCTGGCGGAGGATTTGCAACCGCAACCGGGCACGGGATCGAAGCCGGAGCCGCCCCATGGGTGGCAGCGACAGATTCGCTTGAGCGCGAGCCACGATCCCCGGATGGCTCCGTGGTGGCGCAGGGCCTCGATAGCGTAATCGGAGCAGGTGGGGAGAAACCGGCAGCCGGAGCCCGGGCCGCCCACCCAGTGGATCAGGGGCGAGACGAGGATCTGGTAGGCGCGAACGCCCAGGATCAGAAAACGGGCGATCATCGCTCGCGAGGGGAAGGCTTGCGGCGGGTGTTCCCGCCCCGGAGAAGGCCGAGGCGGGCGGCGAGTTTGCGCCACTCTGCTTCGAGAGTTTGAAACGAGGCCTTGGCGGCTCCGCGCCGGGCAAGGGTGACGACGTGGAGTCCGCCGGGGACATCCGGATCGGCTGCGGCGATGATTGCGCGCAGGCGGCGGCGCAGGCGGTTGCGGTCGTGCGCTTTGCCGAGGTATTTCGGGGTGATGACCCCGTAAAGCGTGGGCGTTGGGGTAGCCGTTTGGGTGGCCGGATCGGGGGACGCGGCGGGTGCGGCGGACATCAACAGGAAGCGGCCGATTTTCGGCTTGGCTTCGCGGCGCAGACGCGCGAAATCGCGGCTCTCCTTGAGGGAACGGTCGCGGGGCAGGCTCATACAAGGCTTGCCGGGTGCGAATAAGCAGGCGACCGACAATCCCATCGGCGGGGCGGGTGCGTGGCGCATTCAGCGGCACCGACGGACGCGCGCGAGCGATCAGGACTGGGTGTGCCTGGCGTAGTGGATTTCGGCACCTTTGGGGATCAGGCGCTTTCTGCCTTTGCGGCGGCGGTTGGCAAGGATGGCCCGCCCGCTCTTGGTGGCCATGCGGCTGCGGAACCCATGCTGGCGCTTGCGGGTTCTTTTCGAGGGCTGGTAGGTACGTTTGCTCATGGTGGACGAGGGGTGGGAGAAGGAATGTGGCCGCGTGCGGAAATGAAAAGGCCGGAAGCTTGACGCCCCGGCACGGGAAGCGGGCGGGTAGTGTCGCCTGTTTTGGCGGGAAGTCAAGAATTTCCACTCGTCCCCCCTGAATCTAGGTCGGGTGGGAAAGGCTGCCATCGACCAGCGACCAAGCCACAATCTGCCGACGTGATTCCGCTCCGCACGCTTTGGCAGGGGGGGCGGAGGCCTTGCTGACGCCTCTGCGGTTTTGTGTCCAGACCAGTTGGGGGTGATTGACAGCGGTGTGCGGGGGAGGGAGGATGAGGAATCAAAGTGCAAATCAATGATCGGGCCAGAAGGGTGCGGCAGGCTGGGTCCGCCCGTTTTTGCGGGTGGTCGGGCGTGCTTTTAGTGTTGGCGTGGGTATGGGCGGCAGATGTGTCTGCCGACGTGGTGGTGGCGCGGTATTTCGCGGGGTTTGAGGGCAATCCGGAGGCGGCGCCCTCGCCTGAGGTGCAGGGTTGGGTGTTTGGCGCGCCGGGCGGGGGAGAGGCGAATATCGCGAGTGAGCCGGTGTCGCCGGATGGCGAGACGGGGTATCATGCTTGGCTCCTGTGGGATAACAGCGTGGACTATGTGGTCAACGGGGTGGTCTGGTTTTCTGGGTATACGGGAACGTCGAGCGGCATCAATGGCGTGCAGTTTGGCACGGGGTCGAGTAGCGGGAGGGGCGATGGATATTGTAACGAGGTGGTGTTTGCGGTGAATGATCTGGCTGGGGGCGGAGCGGCTCCGGTGGTGGTTTCCCATCCGCAAGACCGGGTCGCGGCGGCGGGATCGTCGGTCGCATTGGAAGCGGAGTTTTCCGGGGATGTGACTTCCTACCAATGGTTCCACGACGGCGAGCCGGTGGAGGGCGGGGATGGTCCGGTGTTGGTGCTCGACCCGCTGGACGCGGCGGATGGCGGCGATTACTGGTGCCGCGCCTCGAACGGTCTGGAGAGCCATGCGCACACCCATACGGCGGTGGTGGCAGTGTTGTTGGAGGGGGCCGGGCTGCGGGTCACGGAATTCCTGGCTTCGAATGACTCGGGGCTGCGCGACGAGGAGGGGGATCGTGACGATTGGATTGAGATATTCAACGGGGATACCGGGGTGGTGTCGACAGCGGGCTGGCATTTGAGTGATGATCCCGGCAACCCGGCGCGCTGGCCCCTGCCGGATGTGGTGATGCAGCCGGGGGAATTTCGGATCGTGCATGCATCCGGCAAAGACAGGCGCGATCCGGAGGGTGCCTGGCATGCAAATTTCTCGCTCGCGCGGGCTGGTGAGCATGTGATTCTGACAAGGCCCGACGGCGGCGTGGCCACTTTCATCGCCTTTCCTGAGCAGGTGCCCGACGTTAGTTATGGTCAAACCTGGTCCGACCCCGGAGAGTGGCGTTTCTTCGAACCGGCTGCGCCGGGGAAGGCGAATCGGGACGGGCGTTTTGCGGCGGAGGCGACGATTCATTTCGACCCGCCGCCGGGCATGTTCGCGGACGAGGTGGAGGTGACCGCCATGCCTGCGGGCGGACCGGCGAATGGTGTGTTGCGCTACACGACCGACGGGAGTCGCCCCGATGCGTGGTCGCCCGAGTGGGATGGGGCGGTGCTGATCGCGGATAACACGGCCCTGCGTGTGGCGCTGGTTGCGCCGGGCGAACGCCACGGGATTGCCGCCAGTGCGGCGTATCTGCGGCGGGATTCGGCGGCGGATGGTTTCTCGTCGCCGCTGCCGCTGGTGGTCTTGAGCAATTTCGGTGCGGGCGAGGTGCCCGGGGTTTTGGGGCGTGGCCCTCACGGCGACGGTTCTCAGGTGGTGCAGGTGGAGCCGCAGGCACAGGTGCTGACGATTCTGGACGAGCCCGGCGGCGGCCAGGTGACTTTGGCGAGTCCTGCGGTGACGCAGACGCGGGCTGGTCTCCGCCGCCGAGGCAGCAGTTCCTTCACGTTTTCGCGGCGCTCTTACAGGCTTCATACCTACGGCGACATCGACAGGGAGAACCACAACGTCCCGCTGCTTGGCATGCCGGAGGAGAACGACTGGGTGCTTTATGCGCCGGACCCGTCGCAGTTTGACATCACGCTGATTCACAATGCGTTCAGCTATGCGCTGGCCCGGCGCAGCGGATTCATCGCGCCGCGGTTCCGGCTTGTGGAGGTGTTCCTCGATACCAATGGCGATGGCACGATATCCGAAAGCGACCACCGCGGGCTTTATCTTCTCGTCGAGACGGTCAAGCGCGACCGCGCGCGCGTGCCGTTCCAGCACATGTCGGATGATGGCAGGGGCGGCGGGTGGATGGTTAGCGTGGACCGCATGGACGCGTTGCCGCCGGGGTCGGAGCCGGGTTCCCTCCAACCGCGCCAGTTTCACACCGCTGGACCTGACGGGATTCTACAGACGGCGGATGATGTGGCGCGTGGAACATCGACATCAGACGACCAGCCGAACTTCTATCATTCGTTCTTTAATTTTGATTCGCCGCGGGGGTGGGACATCCTGCCCGAGCAGCGGACGGTGATCCAGGGGGCGATGCGTGCGTTCGACGCGGCGCTCTACGGCCCGGACTACCGCGACCCGGATCTGGGGTGGGCGGCGCACATCGATGCGCGCAATTGGGCTCACCATCTGGCAATCCATCAGATTTCCCGCAATCAGGATGCGGTGGTGCTCAGCTCCTTTTTATACCGGGAAACAGCTGACGCACCGATTCGGTGGGCGTCGGTGTGGGATTTCGATCGTGCCTACGCGAGGATGGGGGGCGCGACATCGAACCTGACTTGGGCGCACAACCGCATGTTTTACGAGCGCCTTTTCACCGATCCTGAGTACCGTCAGGTGCATGTGGATACGTGGCAGGATTTGCGGCGCGGGGCCTTCGCGACGTCCGAAATGCACGCCCTGATCGACGAACTTGTCGCTGAGATCACACCCGAGGTGGCGGCGCGGAGTGGCATCAGTGCGAGCGCTTGGCTGACCAATGTCGATGCGATGAAGGATTGGCTTGAGCTGCGCGCCGCCGCGATTGACGCGCTTGATCCGGCGCCACCGGTGATCTCGCCGCCGGGTGGGCCGGTTGTTGCGGGGCTGGAGGTGGAAATGGCGGCACCGGCGGGCACGATCTATTACACCACCGATGGCAGCGATCCGCGGGAACGCGGGGGCGGTGTGTCACCTGCGGCTGCGGTGTACGAGGGGGCGGTCGCGTCGGGCGTGGCGGTGACGATCCAGGCGCGTGTGCTTTTCCAAGGGAAGTGGAGTGGGCTGACGAGCGCGGTATTTTATCCGGCGGCGGAAGGTCCGCGTTTCCTGCCCGGCGGCGATGCATCGTGGAATCTGGATGAAAATTGGGAGTCGGCTCCGCGGCGGTATCCCAGCGGCCCCGGTCTGGCGGCGAACATTGGTTGCCCTGAGGAGGGTAACCGGGCGGTGACGCTGGATGCTCCGGTGGTGATCGGGTCGCTTTGGTTTGATGGCGGGGATTCGCCGTTCCGCAACCGTCTGTCGGGTGCGCCTCCTCACTCGCTCGCTTTTTCCCCGGGCCATGACGGCCCCGCGACACTTCGGCTTACGGGGGATGGCACCGGGTTTGTCGAGTTCGACATTGAGGCCGGGGTGTTTCTGGAGGGCGACCTGGTTCTGGTTGCGGCGCATTTGACAGGAGATTCCGAATTCGGGGCATTGCGTCTTCGACGCGAATGGACGGGGCCCGGAGGACTGATCAAGCGAGGCGCGGGGCTGGTGAGCCTGACGGGCGGCGGCAAGTCCTATCACGGAGCAACACGCATCGAGGAGGGGGTGTTGCAGTTCACCGAGCCGGCGGTGCCTGGTGCCAGCGAGTCGGTGGACGTTTGGCCGGGTGGGCAGCTCCGGCTTGTCTCCGGTGGCAGCCGCGAATACGCTTTCGGTGGCCCCATCCTTATTTCCGGCGTCGGCCGGGGCGATGAAATCCCGGATGGCGATGGGCAGGGCAAGTCGGGGGCGCTGCGTTACGATCCCGGGAGCGCGGACAACCATGCCATTGTGATATCTGCCGTGGCGCTCGTGTCCGATGCCCATGTTCATGTGGCCACCGAGGGCAACCGGATGACCCTTGCCGGTGGAATTTCCGGCGACGGGCGGTTGATCAAGACCGGAGGCGGGACATTGGTTTTGGACGGTGGTGCGGGCGAACATGATGCCGGGCTGGAAGTGGTGACGGGGACGCTTGAGGCGCGCGGATTGACCGGCGGCGCGGTGGGAATCGGGGCGGGGGCGGTATTCGACGGCGCGGGTATGGCGGGGGATATTGGCGGTGCGGGGGTGCTGCGCCCGGCGGCCGCCGGGCTGGTGGCCGATCATGTGTCCGGGTCGGCCGTCGAACTGACATTCGTTCCCGGGCTGGTGTCGCTCGCCGCCACCTCGGCAGCGGATTGGCAAAGCCTTGATGTTTTTCTCGACGCGCCGCTGCCGGGGGCCGGCGACCGGTTGGCCGGTGGCATGTTGTTGCCCTCCCTTGCCGGATGGGAAGGCGTGGACTTAGGAGATGCCATGGTATTTACGCCGGATGCCGCTGGAGAGCGCGTGTTTGGCGGACGCACATGGTCGCCGATTCCCCTGGCCTCGGTCACCCGGGTGCCGTCCGTGTTGCCGACGTATCCCGGTGTGTTGCTTGAATTGCGCTTCGACGGCGCGCCCCTCGATTATGAGGAATGGGTGGCCGCGACCTTTCCGGCAGAGGAGGACCGCGAGGATCCGGCGGTGTCGGGTCCGGCGGCGGCTCCGTTTGGCGACGGAGTGGCCAACCTGTTGCGTTTTGCCCTGAATACCGACGAACACGAACGCGTGCGCCTGCCGCGCCTGGAAGTTCACGATGGTGCCATCGTATTCTGCTTCCCCTTTGATCCGGGTCTGCGTGGAGTGCGCCGGGTGGTCGAGGCGACCGGAGACCTGACCGATTGGTCGCAGGCTGAGGTTCTCTTTGATTGTGGGCAGGATACGGTGCTGCCCGGAGCGAGTGGCTGGCTTGAAGTGTCCGATCCGGCCCCCCACGGATCCATGAGGTTCTACCGCCTAAAGGTTGCAAAACAAGACCAGTAGATTGTGCTTCCAAACAGGCGGGTATTTTCATATCATTTGATGCTATCCTGCCATGAACCTTCCAATCATTTCATCGCGGTGCATCCGCCCCAGAACTCAACTCGCATGGGCATATGTGGTGTTTCGTGGTTTTTGCTGGCCACCAGGGCGTCGCCGTGGCATGTCCATTTGGGGGCATTGCTCATCGGCCTGGCGGCACCGGAAGAGGATGCGCCGCCGCAGGATGTGGGAATTGTGGTGGAGTGGGAGACAAACGGTCCACGCCGCAGCCATCGCTTGGAAGAGTTGATTGCCCTTGCAAAAGAGAGCCCGTGGGGGCCGGTCGGCGGAACGCTGGCAGCGGGGGCCTGGAGCTATCGCGGATCCATCGTCGATTCCCTTGGATTGGCCGCCGCGCGCGTGGTGGCCCTTGATTCCAGCGCCCCCGGTGCGGCCGCCGGATTGCAGGCCGGTGATTACATCTACGGCGCTTTTGGCCGACGGCAGCGTGGAGGATAATCCGGACCACGTCGGCGGCATGAGCTACTGGCAGGTTGGCCAGATGGTGATGTTCCTCGCCGAATACTATTCGAAGACCGGGGAATCCGGCGTGGCACCCGCGTTGTAGCGCGGAGCCGAGCTGTGCGCCAACAGCGTATAATGGTGGAAACAACCGGCGCTTCTATTTTGCATTGTCGCGCACCCATGACGACGGATTCGGCGAACCGGTGGAGGAGGCGGCGCTGGCCGCGGTTTGGAGTGGGCCGGGGGAAGTGATCAATGGCTCCTTTGGCGCGACGGCCAGCCACACCGGCGAAGCGATCACGATTTACAACCAGAACAATTCGCCGGACCAGACTGGACTGCCGTCGAACGGGCATGGCAACTATCGGGGATTCGGATTTCGTCCCGACGACGCAGCGCCTTCCGTGGAAGGCGGAGAGGTGGGGACGGGCAGCCTGTTGCTCGGCAGCATGACGACCCGACGCTCGGGCAGCGGAGGGGCGCTTGGAGCCGGTGCGGTGCGCGCCAAAATCTACACATCCCGCGTGCCGGGCGCGTAGACCTGGGTTGGCGATTCGATGAACACCGCGAATCTCAACGGTGGCATCTCCGAGGCCAATGGCACCTTTCTCTTCGACGCGCTGCTGTCGGCGGACTTCGTGGCCCGGACATACAGCGCGCCGGCCACCGGCTTGGTGATTCATGTGGCATTGGCCGACTTCTATTTTGACCTCAATGGTCCAGACCCGGGATCGGGTGCCGAGGATGGGGGCGTGTGGGATGGGGGCGTGTGGGATGGCTCCGCCCAATGGTCGTCGGATCCCGACGGCGAGTCTGGCGTTTTCGAATGGGTGGACGGAGCCAATGCGGTGTTTGCGGCCGGAGAGGATGCTGCAGGGCAGTACACGATCACCCTGGACGGCGCTAGAAACCCGGCGCCCTCGTTCTCACCGCCGCCAATCTTCGAGCTCCACGTTGAGTTCAGTGATGACCTCGTGCACTGGCCGGAGGAATCAAGACTCGCTGTTGGGGGTAACACCGCGACATCGGACCCAGGCGTGCTTGTCGAGCCTCACGATGACTTCAATGAGATCCGTTTTGTCCTGCCGGAGGACGCGATCAGGCGCTTCGCCCGCCTGCGAGTGATGTTTCCCTGACGGCTAGCCTCTGTTTACGGTTCCTGAATGCGTCCCTAGCGAAGTGATTCCGCTGTGGACAGGGTGCGGGGCTGGGGACAGAGTGGCGCGTGATGGAAAACTTCAGCAGCCGGAGGGGAGCGGTGCGAGGCGTGCCCTGTGAATGAGATTCAGGGAGGGCTCGTGCGCATTGCGGGGCCGCGCGGGCTGGTGGTTCGTCCCCGTGAGGTGTGGTTTGAGGTGGAGGCGGGGGAGGCGCGGTTGTGTGTGGGCCCGGAGCTTGAGGCCTTGTGCCGTTTGCCGGTTTGCATGGCGCATGGCTTGACGCTGCGTGTGGGCGGCGATGCCTCTCCGCGCTTTCGCGGAAATCTCCCGCAGGCAGTGAAAAAGCTGGCGCTGTGGGAGAACGAGTTGCGAGAGGTGCGGGTCGAGGCGGGCGGGGACGACGCGGAGGCGTGTGGCGAGTTGCGGGCGGGCGGGCGGAAGACCGTGTGCTGTTTCGACGGCGGCCTGGACGCGCTTTTCACCTTGTTGTCGCGCTGCCCGGACGCGGATGCTTTGTTATGGGTGCCTGAGTTTGGCGGCGTGGCGGATGAGGCGTTGGTGCGCCGGGTGGGGCGCGCTTTTGACAAGCCGGTGTGGGTTGTGCGGACCAATTTCCGGAATTGGTGGGAGGCGTGTGCGCCGTGGGAGATGGGGCGTGGTCTGGCGTGGGCGGCGGTGGGGCATGCTCTTTCCTCGGAGGTCGGGCGGTTGATTCTGCCTTCGTCGGTGTTGGATTGCGAGCATCGCGAGATTCACGGGATTCACCCGGATCTCGATCCGCTGTGGAGCACGGAGGGGTTGGAGGTTGAGCACGACGCTGCCGAGGTGGGAAGACTGGCCAAGCTGGCGAGGATTGCGGCGGCCGAGGTGGCGGCCGGGCTACTCCGGGTGTGCCGTTACGCAGGCGAAGACGGTGGAAATTGCGGGAAGTGCGAGCCGTGTTTTTCCGCGATGGCGGGGTTGTTGGCTTTGGGTGTGTCGCCCCGGGTGTGCGGGTTTCCCGAGAAGTGGGATGCTTCGGCGGCGACGCGTATGGATATGGGGGGCGAGTCGGAGGGCTTGGTTTATTCGGCGATTGCGGAGGCCCTGGCTCAAAATGGCGGCGACCCCGAACTGCTTGAGGTGATACGCGGGTTGGCGTGTGTGCGCCACAAACACGAGGTGCCGCCCTCGGTCCGGCAGGCGCAGAACCGGGCTGCGGGCGAGCCGGTGGTGGCCGGTGCGGCGGAGTGTCGGGTGGAGGACGGGTATACGTGGGTGCGAATCCCTGTTACATGGGGCGGGATCAGGACAAGGATTGAGGTGTCGTTCGGGCTGGCAGGTGGGCGGCCGCTGGTGGGAGATGCGGCATTGGTCTGGCTGCTGCCGGTGGCAATGTTTCACGGAGTGCCACTGCGCCTGGCCGACCCGGTGTCGCGCGAGCTTTGGGAGCGCATTGATGGGTTTCAGGACTTGGTGTCGGCGCATCGGGCATTTGTGCCGATGCGGCGGGTGGAGGTGGCGGCGGAGGTTTGCGAAGGAGACGAGCCGTCGCCCGACAGGCCGCGGGCCGCCGCGTTTTCCTCCGGGGTGGATGCCTTGTTTTCGGCGACTATGGAAAAGGATCGATTGGGCGGACTGGTGTGGATCGATGGGCTGGATACCGAGGCGGCGGATGCCGGAATGCGTGAGCGGATGGAGCTTTGGGTGGTCGAAGGGGCGGAAGCGGTCGGCCTGCCGCTGGTGACGGTGCGTGGGAATTTCCGGCGTGCGCTGTTCCGCGATCTGGGGCTGCATTGGGGGAGAACGTATCCATTCACCAAATTTGGGGTGGCGCATTTGCTTGGCGGACACTTTTCGCACCTGCGCATCTCTTCGGAGCGCGATTACCGGGAAATGGTGCGAATGCCCGGAGCGATGGTGTATTCGCCGCTGGTGATGCGCCGCTTGGCAAGCCGTGCGATGCGCATTTCCGTGAGCGGGCAGACTCATTTGCGCTGGCGGAGGGTGGACGTGCTGGCCTCGCAGCCCTGGCTGTTCGACAAGGTGCTGGTTTGTCCCGGGCGGATGATCCACGGATCCGATGGGAAGCGCAACTGCGGGCGCTGCGAGAAGTGCCTGCGAACACTGGCGGCGATTCGTCTGGCGGGCGCTCCCCATCCGGCGGCGGCCTTTGATTGCGAGTTGGATCTTGATGCGCTGGCGAGGCTGGATGCCACCGGCTTAGGGTATTATCCACCGATGGCCGAGGAATGCTTCCGACGCGGAAGGGATCCCGAATTGGCAGCGGCTCTGGCCAAGGTCGCGAAGCGGTATTTCCGCCAGGAATCGGCGGATGTGGCTTGGGATGAGTTGGTTGAATTGCCCGGGTGGGCGGATTTTGTGTGTCGTCACGGCGATGCGCTGGCTGACTCGGCTGCGGGCAAAAAGCCTATGGAGCGGCTCGCCGAGGCGTTGGCATCAGAGTCGGGCGGCGCGGCGCGGGAGGTGGCCCGTCGGGCGGTGCGGGAAAAGGTGGGGCGGCTGCGTGTGTGGCGTTGGTCGCTGCGGGCCTTCAGGAAAGGAGGCGTGTGATGAGTGCGGCGGAAGTAAAGGGCGCTGGACCAACCGCGAGGCTGTGGGTGGGGATTCCGGAGTGGGAGTGCCGCCGGGGCGAATCGATCTACTTGTTTGAGATGCGGGTCCGGGGCGCTGTGGGTGGCAATGTGGGGGAGATGGCCGGGCGGATTTCGCTGCACGTGAATCGTGAGCTGCCGCCGCCTCCCGAACTGGCGGCCCCGGCGCTGACCCTCGCCTTGGAAGTGGCGATGGTGTCGGGTTGCGACGTGGAATGTGAGGTTTCGGTTTCGGAGGAGGTGATCGAAAATTTGGAGGAGCTGGCGGAGGTTTTTTCCACCTGGGGGAAAGGTTTGTATCAGCCGCGTATCCTGGTCTCGGCGGGAGCGGCGTCCGCGCCCGTGGCCAATCGCGGCACCACCTGTCTCTATCGGGGGGATGTGCATTCGTGGCACGCGCTTCGGCACTCGGCGGCGGGAAAGGAGGAGTGGCTTGTGGCAGAACTGCGGGGGGGAGAATCAACGGAAGGCGTGGCGGATCCCCTGCCATGTGAGACCGGCATGGGAGCCGTTCCTGTGGCAACCGAGTGCCTGCGTGTGGGTGTGGATTTTGGCGGTATGGCGGCGGTGGCGGGGCGAAGCGGGTTTTTGGAGGGCCTTGTGGCCGGAGCCGCTGCCCAAGTGGTCAGCGGTGGGTTCGGGGAGGTTTGTTTTCCCTCGGCGTCACCCTGCGACGCGTTTGACGAATTGCCCTTCTCCCCCCTCACCGATCCTCTCTATTCGACATCCCACAGTGTGGTCCGGACCTTCGGCGACACGGTGGCATTTATAGACAAGGTCCAGGCGCTGGAAGGTGACGAAGCAGCGTGGGATGACATTCGTGCGCGAGGACTGAGTGGTTCCGGCGATAGGATATGTGATTCCAGCGCGCCCTGGCTGTTGCTTCGCACTTGCCTCCATCTTCTCGGTCAGAGCGATCCTTGGGGCGGGTTTCCCGGAGAGGGGGCGCTGAAATGTGTGCGATGCTCCGATCTTTCGCGAGCTGAGCTTGCGGCACTTGGTGGCTTGTTTCGGCTCGCGGCCGAGCATGGCTGGGGCGATTCGCCGCTGATGGTTGCTTGGTCGGACGCGGCCCGGGCGGCGCGGGTTCCTCTTGATGCGAGGCTTTTGTCGAGCCTCTGCACAGCACCCGGTCCGCAGGGGCGGTCCGGCATGTGGAACGAGGTGCTGCGTCACGCCCCCGACGCAGCGGCCCGGAAAATTCATGAGATCGCCGACAAGCGGCCCACCGAGGCTTTCTCATTGCTCTGGCAACACCGGCGAAATCAGAGACCGACTCGATAGCCCATGCCGGGCGAGGGAAGCGGCAGGATGTCCTGAGGGTGCCCGGGCCGAAGGCCTATTCTCTGCTGCGCGGTCCATTCCGATTTTGATCGCGATGAGGTTTGTTTTATCCTGTAGTGCGGAGGCCGGAAGCGATGGCGTTGACGGAGACGAGGAGATTGGGGAGGAGGGAGTTGGCGGCGGGGGTGTTGTTGTCGGCGAGGTGCTGGCGCCAGGTGCGGAGCAGTTCGATTTGCTGGAGGTGGAGGGTTCTGAGGGGGGCTTCGCGGATGGCGAGGGTGCGGGCGAGGCGGGGGCGGCGTTGGTCGAAGGTGCCACCGAAGAGGTCGTGAAGCAGGCTGCGGGTGCGTTCGTATTCCCGGAGGATGGTGTTGAGCGGGGAGCTTACGGTGTCCGGGGTGTCGGCGAGTGTGGCGTAGGCGCGCATGAGGTCGGGATTGGCGCTGGCCACGGAGCTTTCGATATTGGTGAAGACGAAGCGTGCGAACGGGCTGTTTTTGAGGGCTTCGGCGAGGGTGTCGAAGCCTTCCGGGTTTTGTTGTTGAAGTTGTTCGAGGGCGGTGCCGGTGCCGTACCATCCGGGCAGGTAGAAGCGTGCTTGGGTCCAGGAGAAGACCCAGGGGATGGCGCGCAGGTCTTCGAATGTGGCGCGTCCGCTGCGGCGTGCGGGGCGGGAGCCGATGTTGGCGTTTTCGAGGGCATCGATGGGAGTGGCCTGGCGGTGGAAGTCAAGGAAACCCGGTGAGTGGAGGAGGGCGGTGTAGGATTCGCGGCTCCAGGCGGCGAGGCCGCGCATGATGTCGGGGCAGGGTGCGGGGCGGGGTGAATTGCGGAGGTGGCGCGCCTTCGCGGCGGCGGCGGAGGCGACGAGCAGTTCGAGGTTGTAGGTGGCGGCTCCGGTGTGGCCGTATTTGCGGGCGATGGTTTCGCCTTGTTCGGTCATGCGCAGGCCGGTGGCGAGGCTGCCTTGGGGCAGGGCTTCCATGAACCAGTGGGTGGGGCCCGCACCGCGTCCCACGGTGCCGCCGCGGCCGTGAAAGAAGAGGGGTTGGAAGCCGGCCTCGCAAATGGTGGAGGTGAGGCGCGTTTGCGCGCTGTGCAGGGCCCATTGGCTGGCGAGGATGCCGCAGTCTTTGTTGGAATCGGAGTAGCCGAGCATCACCTGGATGGTGTCGCCGGCGGCGGTTCCGGCCCGGGTGATGGGGTGCTGGAGAAAGGCGTTGAGAATGTGCGGGGCGTTTTCGAGGTCGTCGATGGTCTCAAAGAGGGGAACGACGGGCAGCGGGCAGCGGGCGTCCGGTCCCGGGATTTCGAGCAGCCCGGCTTCGCGGGCGAGGAGGTAGACGGCGAGGAGATCGGCGGTGTGGCGTGTCATGGACACAATCAGCGCGCCGAGGGCGCCGGCACCGTGGGCGGCGATGTGTTGGCTTAGCACGCGGTAGGTGGAGAGTACGGCATCGGCTTCCGGTCCGGCGGAGGTGTCGCGGGGAAGGAACGGGCGTGGCGTGGCGAGTTCGTCAAGGAGGAAGGCTTGTTTGGCTTCGGGGGTCCAGTCGGTCCAATTTTCACCGTCGGGGATGCGGGCCTTGGCAAGCAGTTGTGCGATAGCGGCGTCGTGAAAGGCGGAGTTCTGGCGGATGTCGAGACGGGCCCCGTGGAACCCGAGGGTCCGGAGGAGGGTGCGCACGGGGGCGATGTATTGGTCGGCGAGCGCGGTGGCACCGTTTTGTTGGAGTGTGCTTTCGAGGATCGCAAGGTCGCTGTCGAGTTGCTCAGGGGTGGCGTAGGCGGTGCCGCCGGGGAGGAAGTCGCGGGCGGCGAGGACGCGTTGGCGCATCATGAGGGCGGCGGCGCGCCACGGGTGTTCGCGGTGGGCGGCGATGATGGAGGTGAGGTTGGCGGCGCGTTCGGATTCGACCGCTTCGGCAAGCCGGGTGATGAGGTCGAGCAGCTCTTTCGGGGTTTGTTTGAAATGTTTGCTGAGTGGGAGGTGGTAGGCGGCGGCGTCGAGATGGCGGGCGAGCACGCGCAGCGTGTTGACCCGCAGGGCGCGGAGTGTGTCGGCGGTGACATCGGCGGTGACCAGCGGGTGGCCGTCGCGGTCGCCGCCGACCCAGGAGCCGAATTGGATGCCGGCGGCGGCGTGAGCGGCGGCCCCGGGCGCGCCGCCGGTGGCGCGCCAGGCTTCTTGAAAGTGGCGCTGGGTGCGGAGCAGGGCCTCGGGAAGGATTTCGCGCAGGTAGTAGAGGGTGTTTTCGCGTTCCTGGCGGATGCTGGGGCGGGTGACGTGGATTTCGCCTGTACGCCAGAGGGATTCGATCACGGCTTCGATGCGTTCGCGGATGCGGGTTTGCTCGCGCGGAGTGAGGTTTTGGTTTTCGTGCGCCTGCATTAGTTTGTAGATTTCGCGGTGGCGCTCGCGCACGGATTCGGGTTTGGCCTCGGTGGGGTGTGCGGTGAGCACGGGCTCGACGTGGAGATTGTCGAGCAGCGAGAGGAGGGCGTCATCGTCGAGGGCGAGGGCGCGGATTTGCCTGAGTTTGTCGGGCCAGAGGCCTTTTTCGGCTTCGGGGCCGTGGACTTTTTCGCGCATGCGCCGGATCTGGGCGGCGACCCTTTCCTCGACAATGTTGAGAAGCTGGAAGGCGATGGAGGTGGCCTGCCCAAATGCTTGGTCGCTCGCTTCGGGAGTGACGACCTGTCCGCCGTTCCAAGGGAGTTGGTCGGCAAGGCGGTCTTCGCCGAGGCGGCGCAGGACGGAGCCGAAGGCCTTGATGAGGAAACGGATTTCGCTCTCAAGGAGGTTGAAGCCGGTGGTGGTGAGGTCTTGGCGGCAATCCTGCGGGGGCATGCGGGAAACTAGACGGCTGGCGGCGGGCGATGCAACAGGCAATGCGATGGCAGATTGTGGCTTGTCAGGGGCGGGTCTCGATGCGAATATGAGCGCATGATACTGCGAGTTCTCTCCTTGGTTTGTGTGATGTCCGCCGTGGTTGCCAGCGCGGGTGTGGACGAGGGTCGGCTGGCGCGGCAGGAATTGGTGGCGAAGGAAATTTTCACCCAGCTCGAGCGTGTGGCCGAGGCTCTGGAAGAGGCCAACGATGAGGCGTCGGCACGGCTGGCGGCTTCGAAAATCACTTCGATTGCCCGCGGGCCGGTGGCTACGGCGGTGAGGCATGGGGTGACTCTTGGTGTGCTGGACGAGGAGAACGCGCTGGCCCTTGCCGAAAAGTTTGCAGAGACGGGGGAGGCGGTACACGGGCGGATGGAGAAGGCTTTCTTTGCCTTGTTGGACCACCCGCCCGAGGTGGCGGCGTTGATCCTGCCCGCGTGGGGCGAACTGATCGACACCATTTCGCGGCTGCCCGGGTTTGTGGATGAGACAGAGGAGGGACCGGCGGACGGCGGCCCGCCGCCACCCCGGCGCCCGGCTGTGATCGAGGCGGAGTGAGCGATCGCGCCGCGTGCAGCGTGGAAAAACCAGCCCATTGATGCCGTGGATATTGCGGGGTTTCGCAGGGAGTATTTGAAGGGCGGGTTGCGCCGGGCCGATCTGGCGGATTGTCCCATCGAGCAGTTTGAGCGCTGGTTCAAGCAGGCGGTGGTGGCCGGGGTGGACGAGCCCAATGCGATGGTGTTGGCCACCGTGGATGAGCGGCAGTGTCCCTGCCAGCGGACGGTGCTGCTGAAGGTGTTCGACAAGCGGGGGTTTGTGTTTTTTACCAACTACGAGAGCCGCAAGGCGCGGCATCTGGCGGAGAACCCGAACGCAGGACTGATTTTTCCCTGGCTTTCGCTGGAGCGCCAGGTGGTGGTGCAGGGGACGGTGGAAAAGATCGGCAAGGCGGAGAGCCTGCGGTATTTCCTGAGCCGGCCGCGCGAGTCGCAGTTGGGGGCGTGGGTGTCGGACCAGTCGAAAGTGATCTCGTCGCGTTCGGTGCTGGAGATGAAACTGGCTGAAATGAAACGGAAATTTTCGTCGGGAGACGTGCCTTTGCCCTCGTTCTGGGGTGGTTACCGTGTGGTGCCGCGGACGGTTGAGTTCTGGCAAGGCGGCGCGGGACGCCTGCACGACCGGTTTCTCTATTCGGCCGGGGAGCAAAACTGGACGGTTGAACGACTTGCTCCGTGAAACTTTTTGCCCGCGCCCGACGTTTTGAACCGATCCGCAGGGTTCGACGAGATCATCAAACAAAACATCACCTGGCGTTCGTTTCTTCCTCATTCGCACATTCCCCCGTTTCCATCCCCATTCCTCTCCCCCTCACTCAACGACTAAAACAAACTATGAAAACCATACCCTCAATCCCCTTGTCGGCCGTGTTGGCCGGTGCCCTGCTTTTCAGCGGACAGACTTCGGCTTCGGATCCACATACGGTGGAAAGCGGGGTATTCCGCAAGACCGTGACCATCGACGGCTGGTTCGCACCGAATGATGTGGAGCCCGTGAGTGTCGAGCCGGAGGAGTGGTCCTCGTTGGTCCTGCTGGACCTGCTGCCGCATGGCACGCCCGTGGCGGAGGGGGATGTGATCGCGGTGTTCGACACCGAGTCTCTTGAGGATCGGATCGAGGATCTCGAGCGGACCGCCGACAATCGCGCGACTACGTTGCGGCGGCTGGAACTCGAGGTAGAGGCCTTGCGCGAAACCACACCGCTGAATCTCGCCGCCGCCATCCGCAATCATGAGGAAGCGGTCGAGGCTCTCGAATACTGGAATACCACTTCCCGTGAACTGAGTGTCTCGGCTGCTGAGCAAGCCGTGGTGAGTGCCGAGCAGTCTCTCTATCTTGCTCGCGAGGAGTTGCGGCAGCTTCAGATCATGTATGAGGCCGATGACTTGGTGGAGGAGACCGAAGAGATTATCCTTAGGCGCACCCAGTGGGCGGTCGACAGGGCGGAGTTGAGTCTTGACCGGGTGCGGAAAAGCTCGGAGCGCACTTTGGAGGTCGAGCTTCCCCGCCGCGACCGCTCTCTCGCCGAAACTGTAGAGCGCACCCGTATCGAGCGGACCAAGGCGGAGGAGGATTATGTTGCGTTTCTCGCGCAGAAGGAATTCGAGCTGGCGGAGGCCCGGCGCAATACGGAAGAGTCGGCCGAGCAATTGGAAAACCTGCGGGCCGACCTGGCGCTTCTTTCCGGGGTGGAGGCACCGGCGCAGGGCCGTCTTTTGTGGGGCGACTGGACCGAGGAGAATGGGCCTGCACGGTTTGCCGAGTTTGAGAGGAAATACCGCAACAACTCGCGGGGGGCTATTGCAGCCCGCGATCGTTTCGCCACCATCGCGACCGGTGGCATGCCGGTGCAACTCGTGGGAAACCTGCCGCAGGCCGAGCGGAGCGCCATCGGCTGGCGCGGCGGCGCGGGCGAAGAAACCCCCGGAACGCCACGCCATGCCTCGATTGAAGCAGTGCCCGATTTCGCTTTCCCAGTGCGACTCTCGGAAGTGACCGACACCCCGGACACAGGCGGAAATTTCGCCGTGCGGGTGGAGACGGACAAGGAGGCGATCGCCGATGACTCGTTTCCGCCGATCACCCCTGGGATGAAGGCGCGCCTCACTCTAGTTGATTACCTGAACGAAGAGGCGATTGCAATTCCTCAGTCCATGGTGCGGAGCCGCTTCGACGGCACGTCGATGATCCACGAGGTGCGCGTGTTGCCTCCGGCCGGGGACGAGGACGAGGCGGAGGAAAATGCGAATTCGGATTCGAATGCGGACAAGGGTGCGGAAAACGATTCTAATGGCGATTCTAATGGCGATTCGAGTGAAGAAGGGCGCGAAGAAGCTAACGAAAACGACGACAAGCCTGAGCCCGAAGTTCGGATGATCCGTCTCGGGCATCGCTCCGGAGACCGGGTGGAGGTTGTCGATGGTCTTTCCGAGGGTGAGCGCCTCGTGGCCTGGCCCTGAGCAGCCGCCCCACCGGCCGCTCCCTTTTTTGGAAGGGAGTGGCGAGGTCTCTCGTAATGTTGGCATCCCCCACCCCCATAAAACCACATGATCTGGAAAACTTTGGCTCTTTTGTCAGCCTCTGCGGCGCTCGCGGTTCCGGCCGTGCTGGTTGCCGGGGAAGAGGCTGCCGTGGAAGACAGGATTCCCCGTCCGGGGCCGCCCCCCGACGTATCCCCTGAATCTGTGTATGAAGCCGTGGGGCGGGGAATTGGGTTTCTAGTTGAATCCCAAAATCCGGATGGCTCCTGGGGTGGTGTGAGGCGCACCAAAGGTCTCAACATCATGGCGCATGTTCCGGGATCTCACCACGCCTTCACTGCCGCGACGACGGCCCTGGCCGTCGAGGCCTTGTGCCTGTATCCCCGGCACAGCGAGGAAGCCGAGGCGGCGATCGATCTCGCGCAGGACTACCTGCTTGAGCATCTCCCCAGGGTTCGGCGTGCGACGGGCACCGAATTGTACAATGTGTGGGCCCACGCGTATGCGGTCAAAGCGCTGCTGCTGCTGCACGAGCGGGCCGATGGCGATGACGAACTTCAGGCCCGGCTTGCCGAAGCGATCCAGGGCCAGGTCAACCGGCTGGAAGCGTTCCAGTTCGTCGACGGCGGCTGGGGCTACTACAATTTCGGCATGGCGACGGCCGTTTCCTCGGGCCAGCCGACGAGCTTCACCACCGGCACGGCCTTGATTGCGTTGCGGCAGGCGAAGGATGCCGGGTATGAGGTGTCCGAATTGATCGTCGAGCGGGCTCTGCGTTCGATGTTCATGCAGCGTCTGCCCGATGGATCCTTTGTCTATTCGTTTGGCCACCGGATGCGTCCGCGAAGCGAGGTGAGCCGACCGGCCGGCGGCTTGGCAAGGGCCCAGGTCTGCAACGCGGCGGGCCGCATGTGGACCGGCGACGAACATGTCTCGGACCAGGACATGATCGACTGGCTCGACCGCATGATTACGCGCGGGTTCTGGCTCGACCAGGCGCGCAAGCGTCCGCGTCCGCACGAGGGCCATTTCGCCAATGCCGGTTATTATTTCTACTATGGGTATTATTATGCGGGCGAGGTGGCACGGCTGCTGAGCGAAGACGATTTCGCGCCGCGTCGCAATCACCTGAAGCAGGTCCTGATCAACCTGCAAGAGAAGGACGGCTCATGGTGGGATTTTCCGCTGTATGATTACCACCAGCCTTATGGTACGGCGCTCGCCCTTTCCGCCCTGTATAAAATGACGGGCGAGTCGGACACCGACAGGTTGTGACGAGAGTGGGGGGTGCGGGCGCCGCGTTGCCCGGTGCCTCAGGAGGCTTACGCCCGGGCCCAGATGACTTTCAGGTATCGTGTTTCCGGGCTGTTGGAGGCCACGGGGTGGTCGGGTCCGGCGCCGGTTGAATCGAGAATCCGAAGGCGGCGGCGCGCGCGGTGCGCGGCTCGGATCACCGATTGCTCGAAGAGGTGCGGCGCAAGCTGGCCGGAGCACGAGCAGGTGACAAACAGGCCGCCGGGCTCGAGCACTGAGAGGGCCAGACGGTTGAGATCTTCATATTTCCGGCGCGCGTCGTCCAGGTCGTCGCGGTGAAAAACGAACTTGGGCGGGTCGAGCACCACCACGGGCCAGGAGCGCCCGTTCTGAATCATCTGGCGCAGCCAGGTGAAGGCGTCCGCGTGAACGAGGTCGAGGCGGGTTTGATTGAGGTTGGCGTTGCGCCGCGCCTGGACGATGGCTTTCTCGTCGAGGTCCACGGCCGTGACGTCGTCACTGCCGCCGATGAGTTTGGCGGCGAGGGAGAATCCGCCGGTGTAACAGCATAGGTCGAGCATGGGACGACCGTCGACCCAGCGGGCGAGGCGCAGGCGGTTCTCGCGCTGGTCACAGAAAAAGCCGGTCTTGTGCCCGTCCCGAAATCGGGCCTCATAGCGGATGCCGTGTTCTACAAAACGAGCCGAGGCGGCGGGTGGCGATGGCGGCGGTTCCCCCTTGATGCCCTCCATTGAGGCGATGGCGGGATCGCACGCCACATGGTGGCGATGTGTGCCGCACGCCTCGTGAAGGAGGGGAAGCCAGCGCGGCAGACGCTGCCACGCGGCCAGCGTGGTGATCTCGACCGAGAGAGTGTCGCCGAACTTGTCGACGGTGAAGCCCGGCAGTTGGTCGGCATCGGAGAACACAACGCGCCAGGCGGTTGTGGATTCGTCCGCTTTCACATACTGCCGCCGGAGTTCAATCGCGCGCTCGACCAGTTGGTCGAGAACATCCTCGCCCACCACCTCGGGGCCGTGATGAAACATGCGCAGCGGCGCGCGGGCGCGCCGGTTGTAGAATCCACAGCCGAAGGGGTCGCCATTGCGGTCGTAGACGCGCACCAGCGAGCCCGGGGCGATGCCGGATCCCGCTGGCCGGATCATGCCCGGATAGATCGATGGACTGAAAGAGAAGGTTCTCAGGTCGACCCGCGGCAGTGACTCCTGCTCAGGCGGCGAGGCGTGTGAAATGGCATTTGTCATTTGTCGGCGTGCGGCGGACCGGGCCCGCAGGGCTGTGGCGCGTGGGCGAAGCCGCGAGCGGGGCTCAGGGCAGGGGGGTGAAGGTGATGTTCCGGAAGTGGATTTCCGAGCCCTCGCTCTGCAGGCAGATGGCACC
>SLCJ01000184.1 GCA_007125835.1 Verrucomicrobiales bacterium
GGTGGCGGTGTTGGTGGCGGAGAGGTTGGCGGGATCGACGTCGAGGTCGTGGATAAACAGGTCGAGGCCGTCGATGCGGACGTGGGTATCGCGGCGTTGAAGGAGGACGTCGATCGCCGAGCGTTCGATGGCGAGGCGGTCGGCACGAGCGGCAAAGGGCAGGCCGACGGCGGTGAGCCCTTCTTCGGTGGCGGCGAGGGTGGGCGGGTCGTCCGGGGCTGGTGGCGGCGCGGTGTCGCTGTCGGCAGGGGCTGGGGTGTCGTCGTCGGGTTTGGCGGCTCGCGGGCGTCCGGCCACTACGGAGGGCGGGCGCGTGAGGCCGGTGGTGTTCCAGGCATTGTCCTGGTCGCGAACCGGGCTGGCGCGAAGGGCCCCGAGGGAAAGGTCGCGAACGTCGAGTTTTCCTCTCCAAAGGGCGGCTAGGTTCACATCGAGGTCGGCGGTTTCCACTTCGATCAGGGCGGTATGCATGGGCGGGCGGCTGGCGAGCGGGATGGCATTGTCGGCGAGATGGTCGCGCGGGCCGATTTTGACATTGCGCAGCGAGATGTTGGGGCCGCTTCCGAAAAGTTTGACCGAGGAGCCGCCGATTTCGGCGCGGAGGTTGTAGTTGGATTCGAGCCGTTCGACGAGTGCTGAGGGGGCTGAGAGCGACGAGAGGAGCATGCGGCTGACGACCAGCAAGACCACTGCGAGGGCTGCCACGGCTGCCAGTGCGAGAACCCAGATGGGGGGGCGGCGCGAGCGTGTGTCCTTGGACTTTCCGGCGTTGGCGTTTGTGTTGGGGCCGTCTGCGGCGGGGGGAGTTTCGGTCATGGTCAAGGATAGCGTCGCGCCAGGTGGATTTCACGCCAAAAAAGCGGTGGCAGGTGGTCAGCGGTATTTTTCGTGTCGTGAATCTGAGCCGCAAAGGGTGGTGGCATGCCCGGAAAACGGGGCGTGTTGTCTGGGAGGCGCGATCCGGAATGGCGTGGCGCGATCGCTGGCGTCCTTTCAGGACGCGAGGGTAGGTGCGCGATTTCCCAGGGTTTGAAACCCTTGGCTTTGTGCTTTGGCCCTTTCAGGGCCGGTGGTGGAGCGGTTGGCGGACTGGGCCCTCATGCGCGTGGGTGGGCGGCGTTGTAGGCTTCCTTGAGGCGCTCGGTGGTGACGTGGGTGTAGATTTGTGTGGTGGAAAGGCTGGCGTGCCCGAGGAGGGATTGGACGCTGCGCAGGTCGGCTCCGTTGTCGAGTAGGTGGGTGGCGAAGCTGTGGCGCAATTTGTGAGGGCTGACCTTGACCGGGATCGAGCTGTGGCGGACGTATTTTTCGAGCATTTGGCCGATGGCGCGGGCGGTGAGGCGTCGCCTGAGTTTGCTTAGGAAGAGAGGGCCGTGGTGCACGGCGGCCTCGGTGCGGTAGCGCTGGATGACGGCGAGGGCGGGCGCCCCCACCGGCAGCATGCGTTCTTTGCGGCCTTTGCCGGTGACGCGAAGAATGGCGCGAGTGGGTTCGATGGAGGTGACATCGAGGGCGGCCAGTTCGGCGAGCCGCAGGCCGGTGCTGTAGAAAAGTTCGAGGATCGCGGCGTCGCGGGCGGCGAGCCAGGTCGGTGCTTGTTTTTCGCGTTCGATGGTCCAAGGCAGGTTGAGCAGTTCCTCGATCTGGTTCTTGGTGAGAATGACGGGCAGGTTTTTCTGCGGTTTCGGCAGCCGCAGGTCGGCCAGCGGGTGGGCGGCGATGCGCTCGTGGCGCAGCATCCAGGTGTAAAGCCCGCGCAGGGCGGCGAAGTGCTGGCGCACGCTGGCCGCGCTGTATCCGTGTTTCATCAGCTCGAAGAGGTGGCGGCGGAAGTCGTCTTCATTCATGTCTTCCCAGCGGGTGAACGAGGGGTGGCCGCTGCGGAAACGCGCGAGGGCGTCGCGGTAGGCTCGCACGGTGCGGGGGGAGGCCTGTTTTTCCGCGGCGAGGTATTGCAGCCATCTGGATTCGGGCGCATCTGGGTCGTCCGGGGTCATGGAGGCAGGGTAGTGCGCCGTGGTATGAAATCCACTGGAAAAGGAGGGACTTTGACAGCGGAGCTTGGCACCGCTTTGGACTGAAGAAAAAGGTGCGCGGTTTCCAGATGGGCGCGAAACTCGGCGGGTGGCGCACAGGGGCAATCCAAAGCGGCGAAAATCGCCGCAGTCCATATTTGGTTCGATCTTGGTGGTGTCCCCCTTCGTAATGTGCCAGCCACCCTGATTTGCGGGCTGAAATGCCAGAGGTCTACTTCAGCTCATTCGCACGGCCGATAGGGGTGGCAGAACATCAGCATTTTTTTGCTCGTTGCTCTGAGCGTTCGAGGAATTTCGCAAGGTTTTCCGTTACCGGAGCGTTCTTCCCGGGTTAAAGCCTGCCCATCTTCATTGTCCATGCACCGTCATTTCGCCGCCATCTCCATCCCCGCCATTTTCCTGTCGGCCCTTGCCGCTGTTCCACTCGCCGCATCGCCGTCAGCTGAGCAACCGGAGGTCGCCGAGGGGATGCAGGGCAGCGCTTCTCCGGCGCCGGTGCGGGTGGCGGATCGCGAGGTGCTGAGCGGGCGGCTGCCGCTGCGTGAGGTGATCGGCGAGGCCCTGGCCCGGAAGCCCGGTGTGGAGGTGCGCAGGCTTGCGGTGGATTCGGCGCTGTTGGAGACGCGGGTGGCCGATGCGTCGTTCGATCCGGTGTTGAGGGTAAGCGGCGAGGCGGCTGACAACCGGCAGCCGCAGGCTGCGAGCGATTTGGATGGCGCGCTGCGTCCGCAGTCCGACTCCCTGCGCTCGGGCATGGTGTTGGAGCAGCCGCTGCGCGATGGCTCGTCTTTGGAGCTGGGCTTTGATCCGCTGGACCGGCGCGGCACCAACTCGACCTTTTCCCAACTGAATCCAAGTTATGACAGCGCGCTTCAGGTAACCTATCGGCTGCCCTTGCTGCGTGGCGGGCGCGAGGAGACGCGTCTGCCTGGCGAGCGGGCACGAATCGGCGTGCTGCGGGCGGAGGATGAATGGGTGGCTGAGTTGGAGAATCTTGTGGGTGATGTCGAGGCGGCCTATTGGACGGTGCGGCTGAGCGAGAGTGCACTGGCTTTCCGCCGACGGGCGCTGGATGTGGCGCGGCTTACGCTCGAGGAGACGATTGCGGCGGAGGGCACACGCACGGACGTGCTGGAGGCGCGCTCGCAGGTGATGTTGCGCGAAGTGGATCTGGCAGCCGCCGAGAAAGGGCTTGAGGACGCGCTGGATGACCTGTTCCTGGCCAGCGGGCTGCTTTTTGACAGCGACCCCGGGAGCCTGGAACTGGATCCGCTGCCGCAGGTCGATTCGGCGGTGCCGGATTCGGGAAAAATGTTCGAGCAAGCGCTGGAGCGCGGCACTGAGGCGCGCGCGCAGCAGTGGCGCCTCGAGCTGGCGGCGCTGGATGTGATCCGGGCGCGTTCGGAGTCGCGCCCGAGTCTGGATTTCAGGGTTTCCGGCGGCGCGCAGGGGCGGGGTGGTGATTTGGGTTCGGCGCTGGAGGGGATGAGCGAGGTGGACGGGCGTTTTTTGCGCGGCGGGCTTGAGTTCCGCATGCCTTTGGGGCTGCGGGCGGAGCGCGCTCGGGAGGCCCAGGCCGAGTTGCGCTTCCGCTCGGAGGAACTCGAAGTGGACGACGCACGTTTGGCTCTGTATGCCCGGATTCGCGGGTGGTGCCGCGACCTGAATCTCGCAGTGCGCCAGCTGGAGCGCGCGGAGGCGGCCATCGAGCTGAATGAAACCCGCATGGCGGAACAACAGGAGAGACGGCGGCAGGGTGCGGCTCTGGTGCGCGACATTCTGGAGGCGCAGCAGGCTCTCGACGACGCCTTTACGGAGAAGCTTCGCGCGCAGCTCGACATCATCCGCGCGCGGCTCGAACTCGACGCGGCGCGCGGTGCCCTGCTCGAGCGCCATGGCATCCGTTCCCGTTTTTCCAATCCATCCAATCCAAACCATTCATGATCCGTCTCCTGCAAACCCTCATCTTGATCGCCGCTGTGGGTGCGGCCGGTTTTTTCGTGCTGCGCGCGCTGCGCCCGGCCGAGGAGGATCCCGATCAGAACCTGACCACTGCCGTGGCGGATGGCGGTGATATCGTGCGCGAGGTGCGGTTTATCGGCAGTGTGATTCCGGTGCTGATCACGGAGGTGAAGTCCGAGGTTTCGGGGCGGGTGGTGGAAGTGCATGTGGACAACGGCGACGAGGTGGAGGAAGGGCAGGTGTTGATCCGCCTGGACCCGCGTGAAATCTCCGGCGAGATCGAGGAGTTGCAGCGGGAGATGAATTCGGTGCGCCTCCGGGTGGAGCGGGCGCGCCGCGATTACGAGCGGATTAGCGGTTTGCATGAGCGGGAGTTTGCCACCGACCAGCAAAAGTTGGATGCGGCTACCGAGCTTGCCCTGATGGAGAACGATCTCGAAGTGCGGCAGGCGCGCCTGGACACGCTCAACGACCGCCTTTCCCGCCTGACCATCGTGGCCCCACACGATGGGATCGTGTTGAACCTCGACATCTCGCCGGGGCGGGTGCTGGTGGGGGCCTCTGGAGTGGCTGAGGGCGATGTGCCGCTGGAGATTGCCGACTTGCGGCGGATGCGCGTCGAGGCGCGGGTGAGTGAGCTGGATTTGGCCTACCTGCGGACCGGCCAGAATGCCGCGCTGACTTTTGGCAGCATCCCAGGGCTCGAAGTGCCTGCCGAGGTGGTGCATATCTCGCCGTCCGCCGAGGGTGGCGGCGCGTCCGCAAGCCGACGCCAACAGAACCAACCCGAGACGGTGCTGTTCCCGGTTTCGCTGTCGTTTGAAGTGGAAGACGAGCGGGTGCGCCCGGGAATCAGCGCGATGGTCACGATCGAGGCGGAGCGCTCCGACGGCGTGGTGACGGCACCGATCTCGGCGGTGTTTTACGAGCGTGCGGGGAGCTATGTGTTTCGCCGGGATGGTGCGGATTCGCCTTGGGAGAAGAGGCGCGTGGAAGTGGGGCTGGCCGGTCTGCGGAGGGTTGAGATCCGCGAGGGACTTGACGAGGGGGATGAACTCGCGCTGGGAGTGCCTTCTGAATTTATCGAACCGGGGGGGGCGGCTTCGGAGGATTGATCTTCCCCGACCACCAGGGTGAACCTGCTGCCATGAACAAGCCCCACCATGACCAGCCCGTTTTCTGTTTCCACGACGTGGCCAAGCGCTACCCAATGGGGCAGACGGTCGTGCACGCCCTGCGCGATGTGAACATGGAGGTGCGCGAGGGCGAGTATCTCGCGGTGCTCGGGCCCTCCGGCTCGGGCAAATCGACGCTGATGCATATCATGGGCTTCATGGACCAGCCGACCGACGGGCGTGTGGTGTTCGAGGGGCGCGATGTGGGACGGGCCTCGCCGAGACGCCGGGCGATGCTGCGGCGGACCAAGGTCGGGTTTGTGTTCCAGGCTTTCAATCTACTGCCCAAGCTCAGCGTCGTGGACAATGTGCTGGTGCCGCTGATTTATCAAAATATTGGCAGGCGCGAGTCGGTGCGCAGGGCCCGCAGGGTGCTCGAAATGGTGGGACTGGAAGACCGCCTCGGCCACATGCCGGGGCAGCTCTCCGGCGGCCAGCGCCAGCGGGTGGCCATCGCCCGGGCGCTGGTCAACCAACCGCGCATCATTCTCGCTGACGAGCCCACCGGCAACCTCGACTCGCAGAGCGCGGCCATGGTATTGGAGCTTTTCGACAGGCTCCACGAGGACGGGGCGACACTGGTACTGGTGACGCATGACGAGGGCGTGGCGCGCCGGGCACGGCGGCGGGTGGTGGTGCGCGATGGACGGGTGACCGAGGACAGCGACCAACCCGAAGCAGCGACAGGAAACGAACCTGTCGGGGCGGCGGCAAGCGAAGGGAGGGCGAGCGCGTGATTCTGGCGATTTACAACGGGGTGCGGATCGGCTGGTCGGAGATGCTGGCGCATCCGGTGCGTTCGCTTCTCACCGCCTCGGGGATCATCCTCGGGGTCACGGCGCTGGTGACCACCGTGAGCGTGGTGAGCGGGATGTTTTCATTCTGGGATGTGCAGTTGCGGGAGTCCGGCGGGGTGGAGCGGTTCTCGGTGAGGGCCACGTCGCCGCCGGCCCATCAGTCGGACATCGAGCACAGGTCTCCTGGGCTGACCACCCGGGACGCGCTGGCGATCCTCGAAAATTGCCAGTTCATTTCCGGGGTGAGCCCGCAGACTGAGGATTGGCGCAACCGCATCTTCGCCGACAACGGAAGGAGTTATGGCTTCCGGATGCGCGGAGTGAGGCCCGATTATTTCCAGCAGTATAATTTCGACACCGAGGAAGGGCGGTTTATTTCGTGGGAGGAATACGGGCGTGCAGCCACGGTGATCGTGCTGACTCAGGAGGCGCGCTTCCGCCTGTTTCCCGACCGGGTGTCGGTGTTGGGCGAAACGGTGCGGGTGCGTGGGATACCTTTCACGGTGATTGGCGTGATCCAGGATTATCAGCTGGATTTCAACATGGGAGCCTCGTCGTGGAACATGCTGCGCTGGAAGACATCGGGATCATTCATCCCGCTGACCACGGTGCAACAACGTTTGCGCGGGCCGGCGTCGGGGCGGGCGCCCGATTCAATCGATTCGCTGGACGTGCGAGTTTCGGATATCCGGTATCTGGACCACGCCGTGAGCCAGGTGGAAAACGTGCTCACGTTCACCCATCAGGGCATCCGCGATTTCACGGTCGAGACGCGGGTGGAGGAGTTGGAGCGGATGGAGCAGTCGCGCATGACGTATTACGCGGCGCTGGGAGGGGTGGGGGCGATTTCGCTTCTCGTGGGTGGCCTCGGCATCATGAATGTGATGCTTGCCTCGGTGAGTGACCGGCTGCGCGAGATCGGTATACGCAAAGCGGTTGGCGCGGCGGACGGCGATATTTTTCTCCAGGTGCTCGTGGAATCTTCGGTGATCAGCATTCTCGGCGGAATTCTCGGAATTGCCGGTGCGGTGCTGGTCGTCGATTTGCTCTCAGGCGTGCTCGAAGACAGCCAACTTCGCCCGGAACTGTCAGTCGAGGCGCTGATTCTTGGATTTGGCTTCAGTGTGGCGGTCGGAATTGTGGCTGGAATTTATCCCGCGATCAAAGCAGCGAGACTTGACCCAATCGACGCCCTCCGTTACGAGTAGGAGTGTGCGGGGTGATCCCGCACGCCAAACCACCCAGCATGGCTGCCCAGAACGCGAAATTGGTCGACTGCCCGGAATGCGGAAATAC
>SLCJ01000240.1 GCA_007125835.1 Verrucomicrobiales bacterium
CCGAGGTGGTCGACGCTGCTGATGTCGAGCAGGAAATCAAAGCCGAGTTCGTCGCGGCACAGGCGGCAGGCTTCGACCAGATGGCTGGGGTCGAGGGTGAGTGAGATTTCGCCGCGGAAGTCGGTGCGGGAGAATCCGGCTTGTGGCAGGCGTTGGGCGAGGGTGTCGGCGGCTTCGGCGGCAGTCATGGTCCGGTGGCGAGAGTGAGGTCCGTGTCGGTGGTGTCGAGGGTGAGGGGTAGACAAGAGAAAGCTGGGGAGGCCAAAGGCGAATCAGGCCAGCGAGGAAAGCAGGTTTTTCTTTTGCTCTGCCAGGGCCGGCTCGGTCTCGATTTTCCTTTGGAGTTTCAGCAGCCCCTCGATCAGGGCCTCGGGGCGTGGCGGGCAGCCGGAGACGTAGACATCAACCGGAATCAAGCGGTCAATGCCCTGAAGGACGGCGTAACTCCGATACATGCCGCCCGAGGAGGCGCAGGCTCCCATGGCGATCACCCATTTCGGCTCGGGCATCTGATCGTAGATGCGCCTGACGGCGTAGGCCATTTTGTAGGTGACGGTGCCGGCGACGATCATCACATCAGCCTGGCGTGGGGAGAAACGCATCACTTCGGCCCCGAAGCGGGCGATATCGAAGCGGGCGCTGGCAGAAGCCATCAACTCGATGGCGCAGCAGGCGAGGCCCATCGGCATCGGCCAGAGGGAGTTTTTCCGCATCCAGTTGATGGCCGCGTCTACACGGGTGAAAATCACGTTGCCCTCGATTTTCGAATCGTAAGCCGCAACAGGTTGGTCGGCGATGGGGGTGGGGGAGGTCATTACTTGTAGGAGCGGGTAGCCGGCTGGACGAATTCAAAGTCGAGCCACTCCTTGTGGAGTGTGGGCATGGTGTCGTCGCCTTTGTATTCCCAGGTCGAAACGTAGGAGAAATCCTCGTCGTGCCGCTTGGCCTCGCCGGAGGAAATCAGACCGTCGCGCACTTCAGGATCGGCTTCGGTGAATTGGTGTTCGGTGCGGAAATGGCCGCCACAGGATTCCTCGCGGTCGAGTGCGTCGTGACACATCATTTCGGCGAACTCGAGGAAGTCGGCGACACGTCCGGCCTTTTCAAGCTCTTGGTTGAGGCTTTCGCCCTCGCCGGGTATGAACACATTTTCCCAGAACTCAGCACGGATTTGCGGGATTTTCTGAAGAGCCTCGCGAAGGCCGTCGGCGTCGCGCCCCATGCCACATTTGTCCCACATCAGGAGGCCAAGTTCGCGGTGGAAGGAGTCGACCGAGCGGCGGCCCTTGATGGAGAGCAGTTTATTCATGCGAGCACGGTTTTCCTCCTCGACCCGCTTGAATTCGGGGTGGTCTTCCTTGACTGCGCCGGGCTTCTGAGTGGCGAGGTAGTTGGCAATGGTGACGGGGATGACGAAATAGCCGTCGGCCAGCCCCTGCATAAGCGCGGAAGCACCAAGGCGATTGGCTCCGTGGTCGGAGAAATTGGCCTCGCCGAGCACGTGGAGGCCGGGCAGGTTGGACATCAGGTCGTAGTCGACCCAAAGGCCGCCCATCGTGTAGTGCACGGCGGGGAAAATCCGCATCGGCGTTTTGTAGGGGTTGTCGCCGGTGATTTTCTCATACATCTGGAAGAGGTTGCCGTAGCGGGCGCGGATGGTATCCTCGCCCAGGCGCGCGATCGAATCGGCGAAGTCGAGGTAGACCCCGAGCCCGGTGGGCCCGATGCCACGCCCTTCGTCGCAGACTTCCTTGGCAGCGCGACTCGAGATGTCTCGCGGCGACAGGTTGCCGAAGGACGGGTATTTGCGCTCGAGGAAGTAGTCGCGGTCCTCCTCCGGGATTTCGTGGGCCGGCTTGCCGGTGTCTTCTTTGTTTTTCGGCACCCAGATCCGGCCGTCGTTGCGCAGCGATTCCGACATCAGGGTAAGCTTCGACTGGTATTCGCCGCTGACCGGGATACAGGTGGGGTGGATTTGAGTGAAGCAGGGGTTGGAGAACCAGGCTCCCCGCTTGTAAGCCCGGTAGGCGGCGGTGACGTTGCAGCCTTTGGCATTGGTCGAGAGGAAGAACACGTTGCCGTAGCCGCCTGTGGCGAGGCACACGGTGTCGGCGGCGTGGGAGGTGATCTCGCCGGTGACCATGTCACGCACGACGATTCCCTTGGCGTGGCCATCGACCACCACAAGGTCGAGCATTTCCGTGCGTGAATACATTTTCACCGTGCCGGTGGCAATTTCCTTCTCCAGCGCCTGGTAGGCTCCGATAAGCAACTGCTGGCCGGTCTGCCCGCGAGCGTAAAAGGTGCGGGAAACCTGGGCACCGCCGAACGAGCGGTTGTCCAGCAGGCCGCCGTATTCGCGGGCGAAGGGCACACCCTGGGCAACACACTGGTCGATGATATTGACGCTGACTTCGGCCAAACGGTAAACATTGGCCTCGCGCGAGCGGAAATCGCCCCCCTTGAGCGTGTCGTAAAACAACCGGTAGATCGAGTCGCCGTCGTTGCGGTAGTTTTTGGCCGCATTGATGCCGCCCTGCGCCGCAATCGAGTGAGCGCGCCGCGGGCTGTCTTGGTAGCAAAAGCACTTTACTTGATAACCAAGCTCGGACAAGCTGGCGGCGGCCGCCGCCCCGGCGAGGCCCGAACCGACAACGATGACGGAGTATTTGCGCTTGTTTGCAGGGTTGATCAGCTTCGACTCCCTTTTATGGCGGGACCATTTTTCTTCAAGGGGTCCGGCGGGGACTTTCGAGGGGGGGACGTCTGAGATGCGTTCGGTGGTAGTGGCCATGGCGGGATGTGGTGGGAGAGAAAGGTGGATGTTTTAGTTGGCAGCGGTTTCAGGGAGGCCGATGAGGCCGAAGACCACGGCAAGCGGAACGATCACAAAGCCGACCCAGACGAAAATGGTGTAGAGGCGGGCGAAAAGAGTGATCACCCCCTCGGTCTTGCGGCTGCGCAGGCCGAGAGTCTGGAAGACCGATTGCACGCCGTGGGTGAGGTGGACACACAGCAAGCTGATGGCCAGGATGTAGAAGATCGAGACCGGGATGTTCTGGAACCCGAGGATCACCATGCTGTAGACATCAAATACCTCGCGGCCATCGACCATCGCCATGGGCAGTTCCCGGAATTCCTCCGACACGCGAACCGTGTAGTGCAGGATGTGGAAGATGACGAAGGCAATGATGATCAGCCCGGTGACGATCATGGTGCGCGAGGCCAAGGTGCTTCGCTGGGAGGCTTTCAGGCTGTAACGGTCCGAACGGGCGGCGCGGTTCTGCCGGGCGAGCTGGATGGTGGCGATGATGTGGATCCCGAAGGCGGCGAGAATGCCGATGCGGAACACCCAGATGCCGGCTCCGTGGCCCATGGTATGAAGAAATTCCGCGTAGGCGTTGAGGGCCTCGGGACCGGCGAAGATCAGGAGGTTGCCGATTGCGTGGCCGGGAAGAAAAAGAAGGAGGGCGATCGCGGTGACAGCGACAACAATTTTTTTGCCAACGGAGGAGGCGTAGAAGGCACCGATTTTGCTCAAGGGCGTCAAGGTCATGGCTTGTGTTTTGTAGGATGGCGGATGGAGAATCGCGACCGCCGGAAAGGAACACGCTCGCCAGAGATTTGCAAGGCAAAGCGCTTCGTTTCCAGCATATAAATTTCACATATCTTACGAAAAACCACGCGTTTTGGAGGCATTCGGCGCGATTCCGGCGGAAGGATTGGGAAATTTCACCCCAGAAGTGCTCCCGCGCTTGCGCCGAGGCGTGAGAAGATGCATGAATTGCGGTTCTTCCTCCCCCCGTTTTTCCTCCGCCATGCCCAAACAAGCCCATGCAGCTCGTCCCCCAGGGCCCGCACGACAGCCCACAACCCCGGTCCCTGGCGTGAGGCAGCGTCTGGGCGATTGGGTGGAGAGCCGGTCCGTGCAGGGGTTTGTGGTGGCGGTGATTTTGATCAATGCTGTGGTGCTGGGGCTGGAAACCTCGGCCGCTGCAATGGCTCGTGTCGGGTGGCTCCTGATCGCCATCGACAAATTCTGCCTGCTGGTGTTCGTGGTCGAACTCTCCATCAAAATGTATGCCCGCCGGCTGGCCTTCTGGCGCAGTGGCTGGAATGTATTTGACTTCCTCGTCGTGGCGGTGGCGCTGGTCCCCGGGGCCGGGCCGTGGGCAGTGCTGCGCTCATTGCGCGTGCTACGCGTGCTACGGCTCCTCACCGTCATCCCGCAACTGCGGCGGGTAGTGGCCGCCTTTCTCCACTCGATTCCAGGCCTTTCCGGCGTGGTTTTCGTCATGATCATTTTCTTCTACACCGCAGCCGTGCTGGCGACCAACCTTTTTGGCGGAACCCACCCCGAATGGTTCGGCGGCGTCGGCCGCAGTTTGTTTTCCCTCTTCCAAATCATGACCCTCGAAAGCTGGTCGATGGGCATCGTGCGCCCGGTTATGGAGGTGCATCCCTGGGCGTGGGCCTTTTTCGTGCCTTTCATCGTCATTGCCACTTTCACCATCCTCAACCTCTTCATCGGTATCATCGTCTCCACGATGCAGGAACTCTCCACGCTGCCCGACCCGGAAGAGCAACTCGGCGAAATCCACGAAACCCTCCACCACATCGAAGGCCAGATCCGGCGCCTGCGCAAGCAACTCGACTCTCGGGATCCGTGATTTTGGGGCGCTTGCCGGGAACACAGGTAGGGGCGCAGCTGCCCGTATTGGCGGGGGTGGGTGAGAGAGCGTTTGTAGCGGCGTGTCTATGACCGCCGGTGATTTTCCGGGCTGAAAGGCCTCGCTGGCATCGGATGATGGGGGCAAAGATCGGAATCTGCGTGGGAATGAGGCGGCAGAAGCGCAGGAGAATTCCAGGGGATGCTGTCTCCGTGAGTCAAAAGTATGTGGGTGTCTTATTTTGACACTCCACCCCCCCGCTTGCCACACAGCACTCTTTCCCGGCACATCTCCCAAAAAATTTAACTTCGGAATTGCCAAACAAGCCACTTTCGGCATACCATGACCCCATGAGCCGAATCGGCCAGCGCCAACCCCCCCTCAACTCAGGCACCGCCCATCCGCTTACCAATCGCGGATGGACCCGGATCTACGGTGCCTACGGCCAAGCGAACACCCCCGAAATCACAGCGCCCTCGATCCACCACCAACTCACCTACAACCACGACTCCTCCGCCATCATCGCCAGCCTGACCTCCATCGTAACCCCGCTCGACCACAACGCCACCAGCACTTACGCCTACGACGCCAACGGGAAATCCCCGTATCCTCTGCCCCTTGCGCCCACCGTGCCTGCCGTCCACGACTACGACACCTACCTCCACACACCCAAGTCGCCCGACCTCCCCAGCATCCTACCGCCAGCCCCAACCACCCAAACCGCCACCCTCTATCCCTACGACGACTGGATCAACCCCACCGCCCCCAACAGCTACCCTTGCCACCCCTTCGTCGAATCCCAAGGCAAAGAATACGGCTTCAGATACTACGAACCCCTCACAGGCAGATGGCTCAATCGGGATCCGATTGAGGAAAGGGGTGGGCTAAATTTGTATGCCTTTGTGGGGAATGATGGGGTGGGGAGATTGGATTTGTTCGGACTTTATTGTTCGGGATATACTCCTAGGCCGCGATTAATAGCATTAGATAGCGACTGGGAGAAGAGTATCGAAGTTATAGGTGGGCGCATCTCAATTCCAGGATTTGGTTCAGAGGGGTATGGTGCTATTCAAGTGAAAGTCTGGATGGTTGCAGAAGCTAGAATCCCTTGTCAGCCGCCGGATGGAAAGTGGAATTCTTGTTGTTTTATTGAAGGTGAAGTGGCATATTGGCAGAGAATTAGCTTTGATAGGATTTGGCAACCCGTTGGCCTCGGGCCGCTGCCACCTGGATTTGGTAGTATTGCCGATGGTATTGCTCAGGTGGTTGTAGAATTGATTTCGAACCTATCAGAGGCTTATAGGATTCCAAATACAGACATACAAGCTATTGCGGATTTTTTCAATTCAGTAGACGAGCCGCCCCAAGACAGGTGGATACATTATTGGAAGGGACCATCACCAACTGATCCGGATAATTGCGTCGAGCCTTAACGTTGTCAATCTACGTAATTGCATGCATTAAAAAAAGTGGAAATCTTATGTTTTACGTTGCGCGTTTAATATTTTTTTGGTTTTTTGCTGGCTTTGTATTTGGAGTTATTATTTCAGGCTTTAGACTGGCTTCTGAAGCTAAATTATGTGACAATGGCAGTGATGAAATTGGCGCGATTGCGGCTTACCCACTTGATGGAAGCCTTGGCGTTCGTTTCCGGTATGCTGCCTCAATGCTGGCTAGGATTCAAGAAGAGCAGTATGACTCCATGCCTGATGATGAATTTATTCGAATTTTGGGTGAGATTGAGTTGATCTTCGGTGTTGGATGGGACGAAATTTCGCCTTCTGAAATCGATCAAATATCCAATCGATTGCCATTATGGTTAAGACGTTCCTTCATCGATGAAATGAGTCGATTGTTTGAGTCTTGAAGAGTAGGCAATTTGTCGTTACAAGGAATTGCAAATGAAATATAAAAATTTTGTTATCTGTTTTGTGTTCGTTTTTTTAGGCTTTTTCTCCGCCCGTTTGTTTTTAGAAATTGCGCTCGGATCCAAATATGATTATGAAGATGAAAAAGGAGTTGGATGCAGCGATGCTTCCCCCTTTATACTTGAGCGAGTAGCGGTTCGCGTAAAAAGGTTGCAAGCTATGAGGAACCAAGATTTCGGATTGCTTAAAGAAATGGCATATTTGGAAATCGAACATGTGATGAGTATCATGTATGAAGGTGGGCTTGAAGAATATCTCAATTCTCTAGAAGTAAGCCGCGTCGAAGAATTGCCTGGTGGAGAGGTTTTTAGATTGTGGGCAGATCCTGAAGGGGCTGTTCATGGCATTGACATTACGGATCGAATTCTTAGGTTATTGCAGGAACGAATCGGGGACAAACATGAGCGGTAAGACACCGAAACACTCTTCCCTCTTCCTGAAAAATTGCCAACCAAAATTTGCTTGAAATAAGCCCCAAAAAATAACTCTCAATAACCTCTCAAAACCTACCCCTCGACCCCGGCAGGGGAAACCCGCCGCGTCTTGGCCCACCTCGGGGCGTGGGTGAGCATGGCAGGTAGGCCTTGGGCTTTGGTGGATCGGGCGCGCATGGTGCGC
>SLCJ01000375.1 GCA_007125835.1 Verrucomicrobiales bacterium
CGGCAGAATGTGTCGCCGTGGAGGATGCCCCCCCGGGCCTGGAGGCCGCCCGCGCAGCGGGAATGCAGGTCATTGACATCCGTGGGTTTCACCCGGAGCCCCTGGCCCGGACCGAGTCGCATTGACCATCCTGAGCCACCGCCGGAAGGTCTGGCATTGAGGCAGGACGTGTTGTTTGTGAACGCCGTGCCGGAAAAGCACCGTGAGTTCGTAGGCGTCCCTTCAGGACGCACCACAGGTTGATGCGTGTGTCGTTTCCCGGGGTTGGAAACCGGGCTCTGGGCCAAAGTCCTTTCAGGGCTCTCCAAGACTGCTCGGTGGAGCGCTGCGCCGCATGGCCGGGATGAAATCCGCGCTTCACTCTCGGCGGATTCCTGCCATACTGTCGCGGTGCCCAGGATTCTTTTTCTTTTTGCTCTCATTCTCATCGCCTGCCTGCCGCGGTTCATCGACCTATCGAGCCGTGTGATGCACACGGACGAGGCGGTTCACGCGGTCACCACTGCGCGTATTCTCGAAGGTGGAGGCTTCCGTTACGACCCCACCGACTACCACGGGCCCACGCTGCATTTCTCGACCGTGCCGCTCGCCCTGATCCGCGGCCAGGCCACCTTTGCCTCGCTGGATGAGTTGACCCTGCGCGCGATCCCGGCCGTCTATGGCGTGGCTCTGGTGCTGCTTTGTTTCGCCTTCCGGCGGGAACTTGGCACGGGCGGAGCAACCGTGGCGGCCTGGCTGGTCGCCCTCTCTCCCGCGATGGTTTTCTACAGCCGCTACTACATCATGGAAATGATGTTTGTCGTGTTCCTCGGCCTGACCGCACTGGGGGTGCTTCGATGGTGGCAGACCCGCCGCACTGCCTGGCTGGTCATTGCCGCCATCGCCACCGGCCTGCTGCACGCCACCAAGGAGACTTTCGTGTTGCACATGGCGGCGGGGATCGGGGCGGTGCTCCTGCTTCATGGGCGCAACGCCCCCGGCTTCGCGCTGCGCATCGCCCGTGAACACGGCCGCACCCTCCTCATCGCCGGACTCGGAGCCTTCGCCCTGTCCTCGCTGCTGCTCAGTGATTTCCTGCGCAACCCGCGCGCCATCTTCGATGGCATCAACACCTACTTTCTCTATCTTCAGCGCGCCGAAGGTTCCGAGGCGGGGCACCTGAATCCATGGTATGCCTATTTGGTTTTTTATTACAACCTGCGGCCGACTGCGGGATTTTGGTATTCCGAATTTCTGGTCCTGCCGGCGGCGGCATTCGGTGTGTGGAGCGCGTTCCGATGGCGTGATGTGCCGGGGGGGGCATTCATCCGCTGGTTGGCCCTCTACGTTCTACTCGGCACATTGATCTACAGTTCCATTCCCTACAAGACTCCGTGGAGCTATCTCGGGATCCATCACGGTGTGTTGATCCTCGCCGCCTGGGGTATCGCCCGGCTCCTGCCCTCGCGGGGCAGCGGCTTCCGCCTGCCCGCTGTCGTGGGGGCGCTGGCGCTGGCCGCCATCAGCACACATGCCGTCGTATACAACCAACGCTCCTTCGAGCGACCAGGGGCACCGGCGCAGCCGCACGTCTACGGCCACACGCTGCCCGAGTTTCTTTCCTTGGTAGAGTTTATCGAGCAGCTTGAACGGACTCACGAACGCCCGATGTCGCTTTTGGTTGCCGAGGAATCAAACGGGTGGCCGCTGCCGTGGTACCGCCGTCACGTTCTGGGCCACAACCGCTACGGCGACACGCTACCGAGGCCATTCGACGACCCGCCGGACATTGTTGCGGTTTCACGGCTGCATTTCCCCAGTGCGGCGCAAATGCTCAACCAAACGCACGACCAGCGGATTTTCCCCCTTCGCCCGGGAGTGAATCTTCACGTTTATTTCAGGCAAAATCTGCTCCCGGATCCGGAGGCCGCCGAACCCGCCGGAGCCGAGCAGACCCTCGGCCCCGCCGAGTCCGGGACCGGGAACGGGAACGGCGAAGCCGAGGAGTGATACCAACTCTCAGAACTTTGGCTTACTGCGCCCTCGTGGCGCGCAGCATTTCATTAAATTCCTCGTCGTTGGGAATCTGCCCCTCCTCGATCGCCTTCTTGAATTTTTGCAAGGGCTCGGCGAAAGGACGCAGACTTTCGTTTTCCTCGTCCTCAAGTCCGGACAGCGTCGCCGCCAGCGTCTGCCCGGCCGCCTCGAAATCGCCAGACAAGGCCCACACGCGTGCCAGTTGCACGGCCTGCCAGGGGTGAAGAGAGGATTCACTCTCTTCTGCCACGGCGGACATGGCAGCGGCCATTTTCTCGAAAATCACGGCAGGCACGCCGGTTTCCGGGTTGGCCATGCGCTCGGACTGAGTCGTGAACAGTATGAAGAGCTGCCTGCCATCGGTGCCGCCGGCGAGCAGGCCTTCCGCCGTATCCCAGTCGCTGGTCGCAAACGCCATTTCCAAACGCAAGTTGTCGATGAAGGAGGATTCCGGATCGATTTCGCTGATTGCAGCGATGGCCGCTTCCATACCTTCCGAATCGCCTTCACCCGCCGCAGATCGGAACGCCCTCATCGCCTGTCCGATAAGTTCGCGCTCGCGCTCCTGGCGACTGATGTTTTCGATGACCGCCTCCACACCCTCCGGCTCTTCAAGCATTTGCGCGACTGCCTCGTCGGTCAGACGCGATGGATGCGTGCGCATCAGGAAAACACCATCACGCACAAGAAGGGCCGCCGGAATGCCCCGCACGCCCGCCGGACTCAGCCACTCCGTCTCAAACTCACTCCCCCTGCCGGTAAACACGACGGGGAACGGCATCTTATCGCCCTGAGCTTCGACAAAATCGCGCACCTTGCCAATTTCATCTTCCCACACGTTGACGCCGATCACCCGCAGTCCTCGGTCGCCGAATTTCTCGTGGAGGTGGGTGAGGTGGGGAATCGCCGCGATGCAGGGGCCGCACCAGGTCGCCCAGCACTCGAGAAGGTAAATCACGCCCGGTTCCCACTCGGTCACTGGCTCGCCCTGAATCCATTCGCCGACAGAGAGGGCCGCCGGAGTGACCCCAACCCCGTGTTCCCACGTGGCCTCCTCCCCATGACTGAGGCCGCATGAGAGAAAAATCGAAGCCGCAAGGGCTCCCCAGATGGTTTGCAATGTTCTTTTCATGATTGTTTCCGGACGGTTCGCCGGTGTTCCACATTCGTTCGTCGGCAAGCAAGATCAAGAGCGGATTCGTGGCGTCCTTGGCTTTGCCGATGTGTGAGTGTCCCTATCGCATCGCGACGGCAGTACTTTTCTGGTTTATGGGGCAAAGCGGAAGAGCACTGGATGGTATAGCTGCTCCGCGCCAGTCACTCAGAAAGCGGTTGAGGACATCCGCTTACTCTTCAATCAAGGGCTCCGCTGTATTGGCTTTGGGAGTTTTCGATGCCGCAGCATTCCCGGTGTCGTGGAGGGACAGTGCGATAGTTTCCGTCCAATGTTGAAGAAAGAATTTTTTCTCGTTGGTGAGAAACTGCTCCGAGTGCCCGAGGATGGGGCGAAGCGTGGTCGTCATTTGCAGGGTGACCAACGTGAAGACCACCGCCCACACGGCAAGGGGGCCGCGGCTTATGGCTCCATTGGCTTTTGTCAGGAGGCCTAACAAACGCATCGCAAAAGCCAGTGCGACCAGCCAGGCCGTGATGGCGAGGAAGCCCATGAAGCCAAGCGAGTCGGTTGATTCCGCAAAGACCCAGATGGCGGGAGCGACGCCCAACAGAAGCAGGCCTGCCAGGGCCATCGATCCCGCGAGGCATGTGGCGAGGTCGCGGGGTGTGCCGCGTCCTCCGGCCAGAGCGCTGAAGATGTAAAGGCTCGGGAAGCAGATGAGCGAGGCAATCCCGAGGCCCATGCCTAGTTTGACCGGGGCGGCCCAGAGTTGCTGCTGTTTGGCGAAGCAGCCAAGTACGAGACCAAAAACAAGAATCGAGCCGATGGCCGCCGACGCGAGGCGCAGGGTGATCCAGCGCTCGCCGACCCGTGACACCAGCACCATGGGTCGGCGCAGGAGGGCGTCGATAAGGGTTTTGGTATCGGGATTTTCTGCGAGAGGTGGTTCCGGGCTGGTAGTAGCCGGCAAAGGAGGCGGCGTGCCGAGTGGCGAGGCTTCAGGGATGATCCCGTCCGTTCCTTTGTGGTTGTGGTTTTCGTCTGGTGTCTTGGGTGTGTTCATGGTTTCCTTGGTTTTATTTGGATTTACTTTGGTTTGCTTTGGTTTGCTTGGGGTTCAGGTTGTTTTGGTTGCGGGCTGATCCCGTCTGGATTGCAGGCTCAGCACCACAGGGATGAGGAGAGACACCAGGGCGACCGACAAGACGGGCAGAGCCATTCCGTTTGTGGCATCATCCAACATTCGCCAGACCGCCTCGTGGAAGCTTCCGTCCAGCGGATCTGCGCGCAGGAATTCCACTTCCAGCCCGGGTGTGCCAAAAAACGGCCTGAGGATGTAGGAAAACTGTGCCCCGAGAAAACAGTTGCCGCCAAGCCATGCCAGCAGCGTGGCGGTGGCTGCTGTTCCGCCCGTGGTCCTTTCGCGCAACAGGCGGTGCAGGCGCAGGTTTCCCCAGACGCCGGCGAGGGCGATAAGAAGGGTGTGAAGAAGCAGGTGTATGCGATGGGCCTCCATGGCATCCTCGGAATCCGGGGGCGGGGTATTCCACGAAATCATCCATGCCACCGGTGCCAGCGACCCAAGGATCAATGCCATGATGGCAAACGACGTGAGCAGGGCCAGGAAGGATTGTCGAAATCCTAGGCCGCTGCCCAGAAGGAGGGCGAGAAGGCCGTTGAGGAGGCTGTTGAATGTCAGTGTGAGTCCGACGAGCAGCGGCATTTTAATGGCCACATACACGCCCATCAGCGGCGACCGCCAGCAGCCAATCGCATAGCCATAGCAGGCCATGCCGGCAGCCGTGACGAATGCGGCGAAGGCCATCCGCCCTAGCGTCGGCCTGTCGAGCCAGTCCGCCGGAGGGTCGAGGATTCGGCGCAGCCCTGCCAGGAATGGCGCGGCAGGCTGTACGCCGCTGGCGGTCTCCGGCAAACCGGGACGATTCACTTCCTGGCTGCATGCATTGGGATCACTCATTTGGCTTTGCAGGACAAAGTAATTGCCGATAGGTTTCCCGGCACACCGTCATTGTGGGCCGGGTTCGCCAGGCTTTGTGTCGCAAAGCATATTCGGCGTTCAATTTTTTCCGTGGGAAAAGCATTGCAATGATGTGTGAGCGGGGCAAGTCTAGGCGGCATGAGAATGGGATTTGTGTATCGTCGTGCGCTGCGCTTTGCCGAGACGGACATGGCCGGAGTGGGTCATTTTTCCGCGGTGCTCACTTTGGTCGAGGAGGCGTGGCATGCCTGGCTTTTGGAGATGGGGCAGTCGCCGCACCCGTCGGCGGCACCGCCGGGGGCCGAAGGGGTGGGTTGGCCGGTGGTGTCGGTTTCCTGTGATTTCGCCAAGCCGTTGCACTTCAATGAAGAGGTTGCGGTGACGCTGGCCGTGGAGCGGCTCGGGCCGCGCAGTGTGAAGATGCGTTTCACCCTGGAGGGCGCGGCAGGCGAATCAGCCGCAGGGCAATTTGCGGTGGCCTGCGCGGTGCCCGACGACAACGGCGGCTGGCGCCCGCGGCAGGTGCCGGAGCGCTTGCACGCGGCGATCTCGGGATAGGACGGGCGCGGAATACCCCATTCAAGGCCCCTCCACCACAAACTGCGCCACCTCTTTTTCCCTCCTCCGCCACCCCCCATCGCGATGAGAAAGCGTTACGACCGCGCCCGCTATCGTCTCCCACCCGCCATGCGCTGCGCGAAGCACGAGCGGGCCGAGGTCGCCCCCGCGCTGCTGGAGGCGGTGGAGGCGTCCTACAGTCAGGGCCGCTACCTGGATGCGTGGGAAAAGGTTTCCGGATTTGCGCCGCTGGAGCGTTGGGCCGGCACGCGTCCGCGGATCCTGGCCTCGCGCCTGGCCGCACGCTTGGGCGGTGATCGGCTTTCGGCCTTGCTGTGCGCCACCGCTTGGCGAGATTCTCCAAAGGATGCGATGGCCCTGCTCTACCGGGCTTATGCGCAGTGGAGGTCCAAGGGGCCGCTGATGGTTTGGCAGATGACGGACGGGTGGCGGGATCTGTCCGGCTTGGATGACGGCCTGGCTGCGGATTTCCTCGCCTTGAGGGCGCGTGTGGCCGGCAACTACCGCGACTTCACCCTGGCGTGGAAACTGATGGACGAGGCGATGGGCCTCCAACCAGGGTCGGCCTGGCTCGAAACCGAAATGGCGTCGCTCATGGTGGCCGACCACCGTCATGACGAGGCTCTGGAAGCCTGCGCCCGGGCGCATGGCTTGCAGCCTTGGTTTCGCCCGGCGGTGCAAATCAAGGCCCACACATTGATGAGAATGACACGCGCCGACGAGGCAATGGTGTGGCTTGAGAAGGCCACGCGGAACGGGCAGAGCGGCGAAGTGATCATGCAGTGGGTTGGGGCGTTGCGCGAGATGGACGACACGAAAGGCATCCGCAGGCTATTAGACGAGTATGAGAGGCTGTCGCCGCTGGCCGATGAGTATTCGAAGGAATGGCTGGCCGGTTGGCGGTGTGATTTGTTCTGTTTGGAGGAAAAGTTCGCCGAAGCTGCGGCGCAGGCACGCCTGGCCGCGCCCCATGGCGACGGCTACTATCACGAGCTGGGAGGGCGCCTGCTCGAACCCGGATTGCGCCAGCGCCGCGTGCGCCTCACGCTCCCTAAAGTGATCCAGCGCCACAATACCTGCGGGCCCGCCTCGCTGGCGATGCTGGCCGCCTTCTGGGGAGCCGAAGCCGAACAGGATCAAATTGCAGATGCCATTTGTTATGATGGCACATACGATCACACGGAGCGCCAGTGGTGCCTGGACAATGGCTTTGCGGCGCGCGAGTTTCGGTTTGACGCCGATTCACTGCGCACCTTGATCGATGCAGGCATTCCGTTTGCGCTGGCGACGGCCGAAGTGGGGCCCGGACACCTTCAGACGGTGGTCGGCTATGACGTGGCGCGGGACACATTTCTGGTTCAGGATCCCTCGAGCTATTATTTTTCCGAGTATGCGATCGGGGATTTCCTCAAGGACTACAGCTTGCACGGGCCGCGGGCGCTGGCATTCGTGCCGCAGGA
>SLCJ01000068.1 GCA_007125835.1 Verrucomicrobiales bacterium
CCTCGTCCCAATACTTGTATGACATGTAGGAAAAAGTGCGGCTGCCCGTACCGATGACAGGAGCCTCCAAAAACTGGGACAAACCCGTACGCCAATAGCCGCCCCTCGATCGCTCGCGGACCTCAGGATCAAGAGCAAAGCTCTCCAGTGTCGCAACCTCACCCGTCCTACGCTCGGCCAGCACCGGCAGCCACTGCGCCGCCCCATACCCTACCGCCCCAAGAAGCAGCAGCACGAGAACCCCAAGCCAAGCTTTTCTTGCAGTCGATACCCTCCAGCGAGACACCACCACGATACTCGCAAGCACCACAACACCCAGCCCAAGACCAAAACCACCAAATGCAGCGCGACTAAACGAGAACATCAACCCAAAAGCCGCCGCCGCCGCCGCGAGCAGCGCACCAAGCCGGTTCAACCCGAAACCGCGCTGGTGGATCGCAATGCAAAGTGCCAGCAGCAGCACCATCGCCGACCATGCCCCGTAAGGATTCGAGTGGTAGAAAAAACCGCTCGCGAAATTTGAGCGAATCGGACGCTGGATCCCGAGCGGCGACAGCAGACTCCCGCTGTCATCACCTCTCACCTGCAGCACGCTGAACCAAACCGCTGCCACTGCAAGCAGCCACAGCCAAGGCAGAATCCAGCGTACGCCCCCTGAAAACCACGCCGCCCCGAAACCCATCGCCACAGCCCCCACCAGCATCAAATCCAGTTCCGCCAGATGCTGCACCGGGGAAAATGCCGCCCGAACGGCAAACCACATCAAGGCCACAGCCACAACAACAGGCAACACCCCCGCCTCCGGCCAACGCCCGCTGAATGCCGACGCCGCCAGCAAAAACAACACGCCAAGGGCGCACAGCGCAAGGCCGACACCGTGAAACGGAACGCCGGGAGCGGTTCCCACAACGCCCGTCCACAAAAAACCGAGAACGAACAGGACTTTGCCTGCCACGCCGGAAATTTGGGAGCCCCGACTCACCTTGATGTTGCGCTGATTTTTATTGCGCTCCTTCTACCCGGAGCCACGAAAAAACCACGCCCGGAGATGTCACCGGACGTGGTTCGAAGTTTGTTCTGGAAAACGTCGGTCTGTCAGCCTTCGCTATCCTCGGTGTCGTCGTCACCTGTCACCGCATCAACCGCTTCTTCCACGGCCTCTGTGGTCGCGTCTACCGCATCCTCGATTGTTTCTTCCACAGTTGTATCCTGACCGCAGCTTGCAAGTGCAAATGCCGCCGCCAATCCCATCAGAGAAAAGATGAATTTTTTCATGGCCTCCATTGTAAGGAACCACATCGGACACCGCAACACAAAAAATAGAAAAACCAGGTTTTTATTTGCTTTTTCCGAAATGTGCTTGAGGGTTGATGCATGCCTAAAAGAATGATACCGGATGGCGACGAGGGGGGAGTTTTCCACCTTACCTCGCGAGTAGTGGATCGGCGGCGGATTTTTGATGCCAAGCAGCGGCGGCATTTTCTCAAGCTTGCGCTGGCACATGCAGCTTTTGGAGGGATTGATGTGGTCACTTGGTGCGTGATGGGGAACCACTTCCACCTACTGGTGCGGATTGCACCCGGGAGTCACAGCGCGGCGATGGCGATGGAGGCTCCGGAGGTATTTGAGCGAATGGCTTACATTTATTCCGCTCCCGATGTGGAGGAGTTCCGGCAGGTTGTTGAGCGCTGCGCAAATCCGGAGGAGCGAAACCAGCTTCTCGACCCGTATCGGCGGCGGATGGCCAGCATTGCCGATTTCATGAAGGGTGTAAAGCAGCGTTTTGCCAGGTGGTATAACCTCGGCACGGGGAGGACTGGAACGCTGTGGGAGGACCGGTATCACAGTGTGGTGCTGGAAGGGGGGGGCGATGTTTCGCAGTCCGGTCTTGGCTCTCTTGCGAAAATTGTCGCCGCCTATATTGACCTGAATCCGATGAGAGCCGGGCTGGCATCGACTCCTCGCGAGCTGGGGTTGAGTGGATTTTCCGCCGCGTGCCACGGGAACGCGGTGGCCCTTCGGGGCCTTGCCCTGCTTCATGGATTGCCGCCCCCGGCCGACACCCATGGAAAAAGCCAGACTGTGGTGCTGCACGAGCGTTTGCTGGAATTGGAGTGGCGCTGCTTTACGGCGCGCAGTGGGCACACCGACAGTGAAGAGGCAAAAGCGGTCCTTCGCAAAGCCTTCAGCCATTCGCGGGTTCTGGGCAACGAAAGCTATGTGCGGAAATACGCGGGCGAAACCAAGTCAGGGCTTCCCCGCCGGTGCAGGCGGCTCTCCTCGGGAAGTGATCAACTTTTGGAGAGGGAAGAAAAGGGTGAACTGAGGATTTTCGGCAGCAAGCATCCGCCTAAGTAGTGAAGCATTATCATGTGCCATCTGTTCGGCGGGCTACACTAGTCGCGCCTGAGCGTTTGTTCGCGGTCCGGGCCTATGCCGACGATTGTGGTTCGCAGGCTGGTGAGTTCCCGGAGCCGCTCGAGGTATGAAAGTACGTTTTCCGGGAGGTCGTCGAACGAGCGGATGCCCGTGGTGTCGGTTTTCCAGCCCGGGAGGACTTCATAAACAGGGATCACGCGGGCAAGGTCATCAGCTGTGGCCGGGGGCAGATCGAGTCTTTCGCCGTCCAGTTCGTAGTGGGTGCAGACCCGGATCTCATCGTGTGTGTCCAGGCCATCGATATTGGTCATGGCGAGTTCGTCGATTCCATTGACCATGCCGGCGTAGCGCAAAAGCACGGCATCGAGCCAACCGCAGCGGCGTGCGCGGCCGGTGGTTGCCCCGAATTCCCGCCCCAGGCCATGGAGGTATTCAGAAAGCGAGGGATCTTCGGTGGGAAACGGACCTTCTCCGACGCGGGTGGTGTATGCCTTGGCGACACCGACGACCCGATCGATCCGCTGCGGGGGCACTCCTGAGCCAGTGCATGCACCTCCCGAAGTGGTGTTTGACGAGGTAACGAAGGGGTATGTGCCGTGGTCGATATCGAGGTATGTGCCCTGGGCACCTTCGAAAAGCATTTCGACTCCGGTTTCCATGGCACCATGAAGGTAGGCGACGGTGTCTGTGAGGTAAGGAACGAGGGTTTCCGCCGCCTGGATTACTTCGGAGGTCATGGCATCCGGATCCATGGGCTCCAGACCAGCCTCGGCGACGAGCGGGGCGTTGTCCTCGCAGAGTGCGGCGATATGATCGCGGATTTTCTGTGGGTTGGCTAGATCGCCGGCGCGCAGCCCGGAGCGATGGATTTTGTCGGCATAGGTGGGGCCGATCCCGCGCCCGGTGGTGCCGATGCGAGCGGCGCCCCGAAGGGCCTCCCTGGCTTGGTCGAGCACCCTGTGGACGGGCAGTGTGAGGTGGGCGCGGTCGGAAATCCTGAGTTTCTCGGGATCGACATTGATGTCGACGGCGATCAGCCCCTCGATTTCCTTGACCAGACTGGCGGGGTCGATTACCACACCGTTACCGATGACGCAAGTCTTCCCTTTCCAGAGGATGCCGGATGGAATGAGATGGAGGACGTATTTGTTCTTGCCGTGAATTACGGTGTGGCCCGCGTTGTTTCCACCCTGCGGACGCACCACCACATCGGCCGAGGCGGTGAGAAAATCGACAATTTTACCTTTCCCCTCGTCGCCCCATTGGGCTCCTACAATAATCGTGTTTGGCATGAGAAATTCGTGTTCGGTTTGGTTTGGGTTGGTGGGTAGGGTAGGGTAGCGGCTCGGGGGGGTGACCGGGTGGGCAGCGGGCTGAACTTGTGCCCTCCCGAAAAGCGTTAGATTGCATCGAAATCACCGCATGGAAATCACGGCGAAGACAAGTGCGGCGGCGGCGAGCAGGAGGATCAGCACCGAGATTACGACGAACATTGATTTTTCCGGGTTCGACTTCTTTTTCGGCGTGCCGAATCCTGGGGGCAATTCCCGGCGTGTCTTTGGCTTTTCCTGCGCCGGGGAGATTCCATCGACTTCCTCCGGCGGGGCCTTCGCTTCGTCCTGATCCGTTTCCTCGGAGGCCAGCTGCGCCGGGAGCGCCTTTTTGGGAGGCGGTGAATCCCCCCACACAAAACGCGCTCTCACCTTGCCGAAGCGAATCAAGTCTCCGTCGCCAAGCATGGCCTCGGGCAGCCGTTCGCCATTGACCCGGATGCCGTTGGTGGAGCCCATGTCCTTGAACTGAAAGAACCCATCGCCCACACGTATTTCGCAGTGGAAAGCTGAAATTGAGGGGTCTTCGACGACGATGTCATTTTCGGCGGCGCGTCCGATCCGCACGGTCTTCGCGGGCAGCGAGTGTTCGGTTTCTGTTCCATCCGGATTGACGATGAAAATGCTGGCCATGTGCGGGAAGTCGATGGTACCGGGTTGGTGGCAACGGGTGGTGCGGCATTTTCAGCGCGCGGCGTCGATCAATTTGGCGAACTCGGAAAAGAAGTAGCGGGCGTCGTTGGGACCCGGCGCGGCCTCCGGATGGTATTGGACTGAAAACACCGGATAATCCTTGAGCCGAAGGCCCTCGACCGTCTGGTCGTTGAGATTGATGTGGGTGACCTCGACCCCGGCGGGGAGAGAGTCGGCGTCCACGGCGAATCCATGATTCTGCGAAGTGATGGCCACTTTGCCGGAGCGCAGATCCTGCACGGGTTGATTGCCGCCGCGGTGCCCGAATTTCAGCTTGAAGGTTTTTCCACCGGCGGCGTGGCCGAGAATCTGGTGGCCGAGGCAGATGGCGAAAATCGGCATTTTATTAATGAGGACGGCGATTTCCTTGTGGATGTAGTCGAGGGCGGCCGGGTCGCCCGGGCCGTTGGAAAGGAACACGCCGTCTGGCTTCATGGCCAGCACATCCTGGGCCGGGGTGCGTGAATTGACCACCGTGACGCGGAACCCCTCCTGCCGCAAGCGCCTGAGAATGTTGTATTTCACCCCGAAGTCGTAGGCGACAACGTGTTTGTCGGCACCCGGGAGGTCCTTGAACACGTTCCCGCCATCCTCGTTGGTCGGATCGCTCTCCCCGGCTTCATTGGGGATTGTCCATTCGCGGGAGATCCGGGATTCGGGATCCCACTCGAAGGACTCCTCGGTGGAAACCTCCTTCACATAGTCCATGCCGACCATCGGCGGCGAGGCGCTTGCGCGGGCCACGGCTTCGTCGTCCGAGATCTCCCCGGTGGCGAGGATCGCCCTCATTGCCCCGGCGGTACGGAGCTTCTTGGTCAGCGCCCGGGTATCGATTCCTTCGATGCCGGGAATGCCATGGCGTCGGAGATAATCGGGCAGCGATTCGGTCGACCGCCAGTTGGACGGAGTGGCGCAGAGTTCTTCGATGACGAATCCCCTGACATGAGGCTCTCTGGATTCGTTGTCCAGGGGGTTGATGCCGTAATTTCCGATCAGCGGATAAGTCATCGCCACGATCTGTCCCCTGTAGGAGGGATCGGTGAGCACCTCCTGATAACCCGTCATGGATGTATTGAAACAGATTTCGCCGCACCGGGCTTTTTGAGCCCCGAACGATTCTCCGTGAAAGCAGGTTCCGTCTTCCAATGCCAAAAGCGCGCGCATGTCTGCCAACGCTACTCTTGAACGGCTTCTTCGCAAGCGGGATGCGAAAAGAAAATCTGGTGGAGCATAGCGGATTCGAACCGCTGGCCTCTTCAATGCCATTGAAGCGCTCTACCAACTGAGCTAATGCCCCAGATTCAGAAGCCGGCCCATTCGTGCCGGGCGGATACGATACACCGGTTCGACCGCCTGCCAAGCGAAATTTCGTGTATGCGGAGAACTGGCTTTTCCGCGCGGGGAATCCCCTGCGGCCGACTCCGAATCCCCTTGCAACACCACGCCCCGTGTCCTACCCTTGCGTCGGATCTTTGAAAAGGATACCAGCCCCCCTGGGCCGGATCGAGAAATCCCGTGAGAATCGGGAGCAGTCGCGCTGCTGTAACCGGATACGAGCCTCCATCAAGCCAATCCCTGGATCACCCGGGGGTGAAGGCGGAGGCAAGGTGTCCCGGCATCAGGCTTGGAAACAAGCCGCCGGGCGAAAGCCGGAAGCCAGAATATTCGCCCGTGCCCAATCCATTCGTCTCCGACCATTTCCGGAAATGAAAAATCTTCATCGCATCCAATGAAGAATGGAGGTTTCCAGCGGCGCTGGCGACGGAAGGAATCCGTCGTGCGGTTGCAAGCAGAGCCTTCGCAACACGCACATCCAGAACATGAAAATCAAACATCTGCTCCTGATGGGGGCGGCGGTCGCCTCGTCGGCGCATGCTGCAGTCATCACCTTTGAATCCCTGCCTCTTGGCGACCCATCCAACGACGGCTCCACCGCCTACACCGGCCCAGACGGCGGCCACTATTGGAACGGCAGCAACGACTCCGGCTCGTTTGCTGCGGCAGGGGCCACGTTCAACAACGAATTCACCGATTGGGGTGGCGGCTTCGCCTCGTGGGCCGGATTCGCCTACTCAAACACCACCGACACCACGACCGCCGGATTCTCCAACCAATACAGCTCCATCACCGGCGGCGGATTGGGTGGCTCGGCCACTTACGTGGTGGGCTATTATTCGGAGTTTGGCCCGGTGTTCCCAACCATCACCTTCGGCTCGCCGCTCGACCTGGCCGGGCGCGGGGCCATCGTCACCAACACCACCTACACCGCGCTCGACATGCTCAACGGCTCGGGATTTTCCGCCCCGTTTGGTGGCGCTTCCGGAGACGTCCCCGACTTCCTCCGCCTCCGGGCCGAGGGGTTTTTGGGTGGCAGCCCGACAGGCTCGGCCGGCTTCCTGCTCGCCGACTACCGCTTCACCGACAATGCACTCGATTATATCGTCGACACCTGGCAGTTTTTCAGCCTGAGCAGCCTCGGTGTGGTTGATGAAGTGCGTTTCTCCATCGAGTCGTCGAATCCGGGCACCCCGACGTATTTCGCGCTCGGAGCCTTCAACGTGATCCCGGAGCCCGGCTCCGCCGCGCTGACCGCCGCCGCGCTGTCCCTTCTCGCCCTGCGCCGCCGCCGCGCCGCCTGAAGGCAGATCCCGCAAAAAAAACAACATGAGCTTTCCAAGAAACAGAACCAACAGCTCCATGGCGGCCCTTGCGGCCGCCATGGGACTGTCCCTCTCCGCCGCCGCCGCTGCGGCGGACGGCCCCTA
>SLCJ01000391.1 GCA_007125835.1 Verrucomicrobiales bacterium
GCCAGCCTCCGCACATTCACAATCAGACACAGACTTATGAAAAACGAAGACCTGAAACGAGCCGCCACGGAAGCGCGTGGACTTGCCATTGATGCCGTCCACGCCTGTTCCTCCGGGCACCTGGGCCTGCCCCTCGGGTGCGCCGAAATGGGTGCCGTGTTGTTCGGCGAGTCGCTGCAAATCGAACCCTCGGCACCCAAGTGGATCAATCGCGACCGCTTCGTGCTGTCGGCTGGTCATGGCTCGATGTTCCTCTATACCTGGCTACACCTCGCCGGGTATGAAGTTTCCCTCGACGACCTCCGCGCCTTCCGGAAAAATGACTCTAACACTCCGGGGCATCCGGAAAATTTCATGACACCCGGCGTCGAGGCCACCACGGGTCCGCTCGGCCAGGGCTTGGGCAATGCCGTCGGAATGGCGGTCTCGGGCAAGATGGCTGCGGCCCGCTACAACACAGCGGACTGCTCCATCATCGACTCCCATGTGGTGGCCCTCGCCGGCGACGGCTGCCTGCAAGAGGGTGTGGCGCGCGAGGCAGTGGCCTTCGCCGGGCACCAGAAGCTGGACAATCTGATCCTCATTTACGACAGCAACGATGTGACGCTCGACGCCATGGCCGAGGTGACCCAATCCGAGGATACGGCCACGGTGTTTGGCGGTTTGGGGTGGGATGTGCGCATTATCGATGGGCATGACATTGATGCAGTGCGGCAGGCCATGGCAGAAGCGAAAGCGAACGACAATGGCAGGCCCAAGCTGATTCTCGCCAAAACCGAAATCGGCCGCGGCATCCCCGAAGTGGCTGGCACGGCAAAGGGCCATGGCGAGGGTGGCGCTAAATTCGCCGCCGAGGCCCGCAAAAACCTCGGGCTGCCTGAAGACACGTTTTTTGTGTCCGAGGAAACCCGCGCCGCATTCGAGCAGAGCCGCGCCGAGCGGGCGTCCGCCTATGCCGCGTGGGAGAAAAGTTTCGCCGACTGGCAGGCGCGCAATCCAGGCCTGGCCCAGGAACTGGCCGAGGCGCTGGCCAGTTCCGTGCCCAGCGACCTGCTCGACCAGATCCCCGATTTCGATGAGAGCTACAGCGATGCCACCCGCTCGGCAGGCGGCGAGGTGCTGCAAGCGGTGGCGAAGGCAATTCCTCATTTTGTCACCGGGTCCGCCGATTTGTTTGGCTCGACCAAAAACTACCTCAAGGGGCATGGAGACTTCAATCCGGACAATCGCGGCGGGCGAAATATCTGGTTTGGCATCCGCGAGCACGCCATGGGTGCCATGCTCAACGGCTTCGCCTACGACGGACTGTTCCGTGCCAGCGGTGCCACGTTCGCCGTGTTCGCCGACTACCTGCGGCCGTCGATCCGCTTGGCCGCCCTCTCCAAGCTGCCCGCAATCTACATCTTCACCCACGACTCGGTCGGTGTCGGCGAGGATGGCCCCACCCACCAGCCGGTGGAAACCTGTTCCGGCCTGCGCGTCATCCCGGGGCTCGATGTGATCCGCCCGGCCGACCACGAGGAGACAGCAGGAGCCATCGCCGCCGCCCTCTTCCGCACCGACGGCCCGACCGCGCTCCTGCTCACCCGCCAAAAGGTGCCCGGCATCCCGGGCCTATCGGCTCGCGAGCGCCGCGAAGGCGTGCTACGTGGAGCGTACGTCGTGCACCGCGAGGCCGCACCGCTGGAAACAATCCTCATCGCCAGCGGTTCCGAGCTGCAGCACGCGCTCGCTGCGGCAGCGGAACTCGGCGCGGGCACACGCGTGGTTTCCATGCCATCGATCGAACGCTTCGAGCGCCAGTCCGCCAATTATCGCGATGAAGTCCTCCCCGCATCCTGCACGCGGCGCGTGGCAGTGGAAGCAGGTGTCACCGCCCTGTGGTGGAAAATCGTCGGCAGCGGCGGTGCCGTTGTCGGGATCGACCGCTTCGGCAAAAGCGCTCCCGGCGATGAAGTCATGCGCGACCTCAGCATGACGGCGGAAAATGTCGTGGCCACCGTACACGAGCTGGGCTGATCGCCCGAACTCCACGCCATGGACGGCAGAAACAGCCAGCCAGCGAACCCGCCAACTCATCCATCGGCATCGCTGGCCGCCGCGGACAAGCGCCACCTCTGGCACCCGTTCACCCCCATGGCCTGGTGGACGGGGCCGGAGCACAACCCACTTGTCCTGGCGCGCGGCGATGGCGTCTGGCTTTTCGACACCGAAGGCCACCGCTACCTCGATGGCAACAGCTCGATCTGGACCAACATCCACGGCCACGGACACCCCAAGCTCGTGGCCGCCATCCAGGCGCAGGTCGCGGAGCTAGCCCACTGCTCGTTTCTCGGCACCAGCAACATCCCGGCCATCCGGCTTGCTGAAAAACTCGTGTCGCTGTTTCCACCGGATACGCTGACACGCGTCTTCTATACCGACAACGGCTCCACCGCCATCGAATGCGCGCTCAAAATGGCCGTGCAATGCCGCCAACAACGCGGCCAAGGACAGCGTAAGCGTTTCGCCGCCTTCGCCAATGCCTACCACGGCGACACCCTGGGGGCCTCCTCGCTCGGCGGGGTCGAAGCCTTTTTCGCCCGCTTCGAAGGAATGGGCTTTGAGCCAGTGCGCCTGCGCAGCGCCGACGACCTCGACAAGCTCCCCGAAGAAACCATCCAAGCCCTCGCCGGCGTCGTCCTCGAACCCCTGATCCAGGGCGTCAATCACATGACGCCATGGCCCGCAGGCATGCTCGCCGCCATCCGCGCATGGTGCGACCGCCACGACGTTTTTCTCATCCTCGACGAAGTGATGACCGGATTCGGCAGAACAGGCACCCTGTTTGCCTGCGAGGCGGAGAATGTGGTGCCCGACTTCCTCTGCATCGCCAAGGGAATCACCGGCGGCACCGTGCCCCTGGCCGCCACCCTCACCACGGAGGCGGTCTACCGCGCCTTCCTCAACGAGGAAGGCTCCCCCGAAGACCGCACCTTCTACTACGGGCACAGCTACTGCGGCAACCCAGTGGCATGCGCGGCGGCCCTGGCTTCCCTCGAAATTTTCGAAGAAGAACATGTGCTGGCCTCGCTGCCGGGAAAAACGGCGGCCCTGGCCTCCATGCTCGAATCCCTCGTGGAGCGCCACCCGCAGCACCTCGCCGCACCCCGGCAATGCGGCATGATCGCCGCCCTCGACATCGTAGCCAACACCTCCCCTCACACCCCCTTCCCAGCCGACAAAAAAACAGGCCGCGAAATCTGCCTCGCCGCCCGCAAACACGGACTACTCACCCGCCCCATCGGCGACACTCTCGTCTTTATGCCGCCACTCTCGATCACCAAAGCAGAGATCGCCTTCATGGGCGAAACCATGGGCAGAGCCCTCGACGGGCACCTCGCACGGTGACCCACCGCCCCAATGCCTTCACGCAAGCCCTCGCCCCCAAAAGAAAGCAATTTTTTTGGCCAGGCCATCTATTTTCTTTCTCATTATCCCTTTCATCCGCTTCGGCGAAGAAAGTTCGCCGATGTCCTTGGTTGGCAGTCATCCTCAAGCGTCGAGACTGCTATCCCATGTGATCAGCCAACTCCCACCCGCCCGCCTACCCGCGCGCTTGACGCCGCCGACGCTCCGGCACACAATGCCCCATGTTTCCGGCCATTGTGATCCCCGCACGCTTCGCCTCGACCCGCTTCCCCGGAAAGCCCCTCCACCACCTAGCTGGCAAACCGATGATCCAACACGTGTGGGAACGCTGCCGCCTCGCCAAGCGCACGGAAACCATCCTCATCGCCACCGACGACGACCGCATCCGGCTTGCCGCCGAGGGGTTCGGTGCCCGTGTGGTCATGACATCGCCCGATCATCCCTCGGGCACCGACCGCATCGCCGAAGCCGCCGAGGCGCTCCCACAATGCGATGTGTTCCTCAACGTCCAGGGCGACGAACCCCTCGTCTGCCCGGAGCTGATCGACCGGCTCCTCGCCGCTCTGGAAAACGACCCGGCTGCCGACATGGTCACCGCCGCCGTGCCCGTATCTGCAGCCGAAGGGTTCACCGACCCCAATGCCGTCAAAGTCGTAATCACCGCCGACGGCACCGCGCTTTATTTCTCGCGCAGCCCGATTCCTCACCACCGCGATCCGGGCTCCTCGCCGCCGCCATGGCTCCGCCACAAGGGCATCTACGGCTACCGCCGCGACTTCCTCCGTCGCTTCGTATCCTGGCCACCCACACCACTCGAGCAGGCCGAATGTCTCGAACAGCTTCGCGCCCTCGAACACGGCGCTCGCATCCGCGTCATCACCACAACCGACGACTCCCCCGGGGTCGACACCCCGCAACAGGCCGAAATCCTCGAAAAACAGATGTTGCCGCAAAATTCTCCATGACTCGCCCCTTGAAACACGCCGCCCGGGGCGGCATGTTGTGGGGTTCCGTTTCCCTCCTCTCTTTTTCCGCATGAAATACATTTTTGTCACCGGCGGCGTCGTCAGTTCCCTCGGCAAAGGGCTCGCTGCCGCCTCAATCGGCACGCTGCTCGAACATCGGGGCCTGCGGGTCACGATCCAGAAATTTGACCCCTACCTCAATGTCGATCCCGGCACCATGTCGCCTTTCCAACACGGCGAGGTCTATGTCCTCGACGACGGTGCCGAAACCGACCTCGACCTCGGCCACTACGAGCGCTTCACCAGCGCCACCCTCTCCCGGCTTAACAACCTCACTTCCGGCCAAGTCTACGAGAATGTCATCCGCCGCGAACGCCGGGGCGACTACCTTGGCAAAACTGTCCAGGTCATCCCCCATGTGACCAATGAGATCAAGGACCGCATCCACCAGGTCGCCGCCTCCGGCAACGCGGATGTCCTGATCACAGAGATTGGCGGCACCGTAGGCGACATTGAGGGCCTCCCCTTCCTTGAGGCCATCCGCCAGTTCCGCCACGATGTCGGGCCGGAAAACGTGCTCTTCATTCACGTCACACTCATTCCCTACATCAAAGCCGCTGGCGAACTGAAAACCAAGCCCACCCAGCAGTCCGTCGCCAAGCTGCGGGAAATTGGCATCGCCCCCGACATTCTCGTTTGCCGCGCCGAACACGAGGTCGAACCCGAGGTGCGCGACAAGATCGCTATGTTCTGCAACATCGAGCGCCGCGCCGTGATCGAATTCCGCGATGTCGATCACAGCATCTACGAGTGCCCGCTCACCCTCAGAAACCAGAAAGTCGACGATCTGATCTGCGAGAAACTCGGCATCGAGGCCCCACCCCCCGACCTTACGCCCTGGCGCAGCTTCGTCCATCACGTGATTCACCCCGGCAACCGCTGCCGCGTCGCCGTGGTCGGCAAATACATCGAACTCCAGGACGCCTACAAATCCATTTACGAGTCGCTCGTCCACGCCGGTGCCAATCACGACACCGGGGTGAAGATCGTCCGCATCGACGCCGAAGACCTCGAAAAGGACGGTGCCGCAACCCACCTCGCCAACGTCGACGGCATCCTCATCCCCGGCGGCTTCGGCGACCGCGGGATCGAAGGCAAGGTGCTCGCAGCCCAATTCGCCCGCGAAAAGGGCATACCCTACTTCGGCATCTGCCTGGGCATGCAAATCGCATGCATCGAATTCGCGCGCCACGTCGCCGATCTCGGCAAGGCCAACTCCACCGAATTCGACCCTGCCACGCCCCACCCCGTCATTTCCCTGCTTGAAGAGCAGCAGGGCTTGGAAACCAAAGGCGCAACCATGCGCCTTGGCACCTGGACCACCCATCTGGTGCCCGACACCCTCGCAAGACGGCTCTACGGCAGCGACACCGTGAAGGAGCGCCACCGCCACCGCTACGAGTTCAACCTCGCCTACCGCGAGCAGTTCGAGCAAGGCGGCATGCGCCTGTCGGGTTTCTCTCCGGACGGCACCCTCACCGAGATCGTCGAGATCCGCGACCACCCCTATTTCATCGCCGTGCAATTCCACCCGGAATTCCTCTCGAAGCCAAACGCGCCCCACCCGCTTTTCTCCGGCTTCGTGCGCGCCGCCCTCGACCGCGCCGTCATCCGCCGCGGGTCCTGAGGCCGACCCGCGCACCACTCGTGCTTTTTTGGCTAATGTGCCACGCATGAAGTGAAAGGATCGGTGCAACTGATCCGTACATTTAAGCAGGCCCGGCGAAGCATTTCTCCGGTCAATGCGATAAATCTGATTTTTTTTCGATGGATTCATTGGCCATGACGACTCGCGGCCTCTACATTACTCTCTACCAAGGGCAAAAAATTTGTTTTCTTAAAGACACCAATGTTTCTGTTGAGAGCACAGCTTCTTCCGATTTTTCTGATCCCGCTTATGGCGGCGACTCTGACTCTGATTCTCGCGGCGGGATGTTCCGACGACGGGCCGCCGCAGCGTGAAATGCCTGGTGCCCCGCCTCCCGCCGGGGAATTCACCGGCGGGCAACTCCCTGAGGAAGAGCCCGCAGCGGACCTGGAGTCCGAGCAAGAGCAGGACCAGGAGTCCCTTCCCGAGGCCCGGATTGCCGAGCCGGGGGCCGTCTGGAGCCAGGAACAAACCACATTCCGCGTCTGGGCCCCGGCGGCCGAATCCATCACCGTCGGCCTGTTTCCCACCACCGCCGCGCTCTACCCCGAGTACGAATTCCCGATGACCGCCACCGCGGGCGGGTGGTTTGAGGCCGCCGCACCGGGGGATTGGCAGGAATGGTGCTACCACTATCTCGTCACAACAGCCGATGGCTCGGAAATCCCCGTGGCCGACCCGCGTGCCGTCAATATGGTGGATTCTTCGCGCAAGGCGCGCATCACGCCCCCGGGCGCGGCCGACCCCCCGGGCTGGGAAAACAAGCCCCCTGCCCCCGTATTCGAGAACCAGTATGACGCGGTCATTTACGAAATCCATGTCCGCGACCTGACGATGCACCCCGATTCCGGCCACACCCACCGCGGGCGCTACCTCGGCGTCGCGGAAACCGGAACCACCCTCCGCAGCGAGCCGGACGGGCCGCCGACTGGGCTCGATCACATCCGCTCACTCGGAGCCACGCACATCCACCTCATGCCTGTCATGGATTTCGACAACGACGAAACGGAGGCTGGATACAACTGGGGATACATGCCGGTCGGCTTCTTCTCCC
>SLCJ01000014.1 GCA_007125835.1 Verrucomicrobiales bacterium
TCAATATCGAGAACCATGACCAACCACTGGCGTCGCACTGGCTGCGCGTCCATCCGAGGAGCCCGGTGCGGTAATTCCGCACGCCGGGATCTGCGAGGGGGGCGCCGGGCAACCGGCGTCCTTTCCTCAATCTGCAAAGAAATGTCCCCCGAACGCAACGCTTTCAGGGTAGTTGGCGTCGGGCGCATTGATCCCCGGTAGCTTTTTGTTATGGAAAGGCCACCGTGATGGGGCCTGATCCTTGGGGCTGCCACCCCCCGGCGAAGCGGAAGACTCCGGCGGTTCCTTCGACTTCATTGGGTGATCGCGAGTCGAAGTTTGCTTCGATTCCCCAGTAGCCGTGATCTTCGGTGCGGATGATCCAGGTGGTTTGGTATGCAGACGCCGAATCGACCCATGCTTCAATGATGGTCGTGGCTTCGGTTTCCTCGTGGCGCCACTCGGCGGAGCCAGCCTCACCGGAGGCGTCGAGCTGGAAGGTGACTTCGTTTAGCACTTCTTGGGCGTCCTGCCATGAGATGTCGATGGTCAGGTTGGCGGTGGTGGAGAAGCCCATGGAATCGGAGTATTCGACGAGGTTGAAGTGGTAAAACTTGCGGATCTCACTCATGTTACCTAAGCCGATATCCTCGAACCCGGCCCCATTATCCTGTTGCCACAGGGTTCCAAGCCTTGCCCATGAAGCGAGGTCATCGCTTTCGAAGACGATGAATTCGCTGCCCGGGGGTTGTGGTGCGTTCATTTGGTATTCGATGGGTTGGCCCATGGCGGTGGCGGACAGTTTCCCAGGCACCGGGCGGCAGATGGGCAGGCCTTGGGCGTGGATGTCGAATGCTTCGGCGTCGGGTCCGGTGCGGCGGATGGTGATGGAGTGGATGATGACGGGGTCGATGGGGCGGTCGTTGGCGTCGGTGGGCACCTCATTGATGGCCTCGACGACTTCGATACCCTCGACGACGGAGCCGAAGACGGTGTGTCCACCGTCGAGCCAGGGGGTTGGCTCTACGGTGACGAAGAATTGCGAGCCGTTGGTGTGTGGGCCGCTGTTGGCCATGGAGAGGATGCCTGGGGCGTCGTGGAGGAGGCCGTTGTCGAGTTCGTCGCGGAAGGAGTATCCCGGGCCGTCGTTGCCTTGGGCGTTGCGGGAGCCGCTTTGGTTCATGAAGCCCTCGATCACGCGGTGGAAGGTGAGGCCGTCGTAAAAGGGTTCGCGGCGGATGGCTCCGGTGGCGGGGTCGATCCATGGGCGCGAGCCTTCGGCGAGGCCGATGAAGTTGGCCACGGCGCGTGGCGAATCCTCGTAATAGAGCACACAGGTGAACGAGCCGAGGGAGGTTTCGAAATCGGCGTGGATACCGGGTGCCTCGTCGGCGAGCACGGCGGGTGCGGCAGTGGAGAGGAGAAGTCCGGCGAGAAGGCTGGCTTTGTTTTTTTGCATGGGGTGGGGAAAGGCGATTTGATTTGCCTTATCGCCAGATTGGTGGGTTGTCAATGGCGTGGGCGGGAGACGGGTGCCGAAAGAGGTGTGCTGCCGTCCTTCTTTCCTTGCCCCGGGTGGAATTTCCGCTTACCTCTTCTGGCCGTCGAGCAGGAGCCCCTGAGCATGAGTGAAACCGGAACGACCCTACCCCAAGCCGTAGCACCGCCGCCATTGGTGCGCGTGGAGGGATTGACGCGGCGTTTTCACCGCAGGACGGTGGTGCATCCGCTGGATTTTGAGATCCGGCGCGGCGAGGTGGTTGGGTTTCTCGGGCCGAATGGAGCGGGCAAGACGACGACCATGCGCATGCTCACCGGTTACCTGCCGCCCAGCGGGGGTCGAGCGTCGATTGCCGGCTGCGATGTGATTCACGACCCGATCAAGGCGCGGCGGCATGTGGGGTATATGCCGGAGAATGTGCCGCTTTATACGGACATGCGGGTGAAAGAGTATTTGCGGTTCCGGGCTCGCCTCAAGGGGGTGCGTGGGCGGGACGTGCGTGAGCGGGCGCGGCATGTGATGGATGAGTGCGGACTTTCGGCGGTGCGCGGGCGGATGATCGGGACGCTGTCGAAGGGCTATCGTCAGCGGATCGGGCTGGCTGATGCGCTGATCAATCAGCCGGATTTGTTGATTTTGGACGAGCCGACCAATGGCCTGGACCCGAATCAGATACGCCAGGCGCGCGAGTTTATCCGAAAACTGGCTGGCACGCATACAGTGTTGCTTTCGACGCACATTCTCGGCGAGGTGGAGCAGATCTGCGACCGGGTGATCATTCTTGACGAGGGGCGTGTGAAGGCGGCGGGTCCGCCCGTGGAATTGATCGACGGCTTGCGGGCGGCCGGGATCGTGCGGGTGGAGCTGGCGTGCGGCGATCCGGAGGCGGCGATTGAGGCGTTTCATGAGGTGGAGGGCGTGCGCCTGGCGGAGGTAGACGAGGCGGGATGCGAGGAGGGGTGGTGTGCGTTTGTGCTGCGTGCGGAGTCGGGCTTGGATGTGCGGGAGAATCTGGCGCGTCTGGCGGCGGCGCGGGGGTGGCCGCTGCGCGAACTTCACCGCCAACCACCGCGTCTGGAAGATGTGTTTGTCGAGATCACCCACCGCCCGGGGCGGTAAGATGCAGAAACCGTAAACGATTGCCTTCGGAAACAACAAAGCCCATGCAAGCCGCCCGAATCCTTTTCCGCCGTGAACTGCAAGCCATCGCCTACGCGCCGGGCTCGCACGTGGTGGCGGCGGTGTTCATCGTGCTGCAGGGGGTGGGGTATGTGGCGGCGCTGCGCCCGTTTTTGGACTCGCCGCAGAGCCGAGGTTTGCTGGAGATGTTTTTCCAGGGGCCTTTGTTTTGGATCCCCTTTTTGGTTTTGGTGCCGACGCTGACGATGCGCCTTTTCGCCGAGGAGCGGAAGATGGGAACCATGGAAATGCTGCTGACGGCTCCGGTGCGGGTGCGCGACGTGGTGGTGGCGAAGTTCGCCGCGACTTTCGTGTATTTCTGCCTGCTGTGGGTGCCCGGGTTTTTGTTCCTGCATCTTCATGGCTGGGTGTCGGGGGCGCCGCCGGTCTTCGAAACCGGGGCGCTGCTGGCGACTTACGGGTTGGTGCTGGCGATGGGGGCGATGTTTCTGGCGGTGGGTTGCCTGGCCTCGGCGATGACGACCAGTCAGCTGGCCGCCGGCATCATGACCTTTGGGGCGCTGATGCTGCTGATACTGCTTGCACAACTGCCGCCCACGCTGGGGCAGATGGCCGATCCGGTGCAGCGCTTTTTCTTCTATATCAATAGCGACGCGCACTTGCGCGACGCGACGGCCGGGCTTTTGGATTCGCGACCGTTCGTGTATTACTTGAGCGGCGCGGGCGTGCTGCTCGCGGCCACGGGGTATGCCCTCAATGCGCGGCGCTGGCGGTCCTGACACGGGGGCCGCACGGGCCGCGACCCACCTTTCGACATGACAAAAGGCGACAAAGAACAGACAGGGAGCACGGCGGCGGAGAAATCCGCAGCTCCCGACGCGCGTGCCTCCCTGCACGGCGCGGTGCAGATGTTGCTTGCGGTGGTGGTATTTCTGCTCTTCAACATCCTGTCGTGCACGAACTACATGCAGCGTGACTTCTCCGGAACGCGGATTTTTACCCTCTCGCCGGTGACGGAGCAGGTGCTGGGTTCGCTGCCGGAGGAGACGCGGATCGTGGTGGCATTCGCCACGGATTCGCCGGTGCGTGACCAGGTGTGGCGTCTGGCGCGGACGTATGCGGACGCGCGTCCGGGGATCGTGCGGGCGGAGGAGTTGGATCCGCTGCGGCATCCGGATGCGGCGCGTGCCCTGGCGCGGCAGTTTGATCATGTGTTCCGCGGCAATGCGGTGCTGGTGATCCAGGGGGAGCATTTGCAGGTGGTGCCGGAATCGGCCCTCGAGATTCGCCGCGACCTGCCGACGGGCGAGAGCGAGGTGATCGGCTTCACCGGCGAGGAGGCGCTGACTGCGGCGGTGCTGCGGGTGGCGGAGGGCAAACCGCGCGTGGTCTACCTGATCACCGGTAAGGGCCCGTGGCCGACGACGATCCAAGGGACGGGCGCTGAGGTGCTGCGTTCGATCCTGCCGCGGACCAATGCGGTGCTTCGCGAGTTGAGTCTGGATGATGTGGAGGAGGGGCTGCCCGAGGATGCGGATGCGATTCTAATTGCCAATCCGCGGTATGATTTCAGCGGCCGCGAGATTCGCCTGCTACGCGACTTCTGGGAGCAGCGCAAGGGGGGGATCACGGTGTTGGTCAATCCGGACGTGCCGACGCCGAATCTGGATGCGTTCCTTCGCTTCCACGGCATCCGCGTGGACCGCCGGACGCCGATGCGCGTGGAGACCACGCCGACGGGCCCGCGCAAGGTAATGGAGGTGCCGATCCGCTTTCTCGGTGGCGGCGCGCTGACGGACCGATTCATCAATACCGATGCCCGTTTGCCCGGCACCAGCGGGTTTCTGGAGGTGGACACGGGGGATGACTTGCGCTCCCGCGGTTTGCGGCCGTTTGCCGTTGCGCTTTCCGAGGGACCGTATTGGGCGGAAAGCCGCCCCCATGATCCACGGCCCGAATTTGATCCGGTGGAGGATGTGCCGGGGCCGCTGGTGATGATTGCGGGCGTGGAGCGGAGCGCGATCGACGACGAGCGCCTGCGCCTGTCGGCGGCGCGTATGGTGGTCTATGCCAATCCCCATATTCTCGATCCCCACACCCTGAGCCAGGAGAATGTGGATTTCCTGCTCTCGGCGCTGAACTGGACGATGGATCGCCGGGACCTGATCGGCATTGGTCCACGGCAGCCGGTGCAATACCGGCTTACCCTTACCGAACCGCAGCGGCGGCTGATCCATTATGTGGCGCTGTTGCTCCTGCCGCTGGCTGCGCTGATCACCGCCTGGCTGGTGCACATGCGGCGGCGAGCCTGAGGGCGGGCCGGTGCCGCGGCGACGCATTCCCCGTAGCAGGCGGCGACTTGAAAATTCCTTTCTACCATGCGTTTTGCCAATACCATGATTCTGATTCTTGCCGCGCTGGCTGCAGCGGGCGGATTCTTGTGGACGCAGATGGCGGAGCCGGTGGAGCCGGCTGTGGTCGGCGAGCCGTTGATTCGTTTTGATGCGGCGGACTTGGGCAGGATCGACATGGAGCGTGGCGAGGAGAAGGGCGTGTTGCGCCCGGTGAACCAGGTCTGGAAGCTGGTCGAACCGGTGGACGACCGTCTGGACACGCGCGCCGCGCTTACCCTGTTCATGGGCCTGAACGGACTGGAACTTAGGCGAACTCTCGAAGGCGTGGATCTCGAGGAGTTCGGCCTCGGCAGGCGTGGCGTGCGCGTGGCGCTGCGTGATCATGACGGCGGACTGATGCATGAACTGACCCTGGGACATGTGAGTCCCTGGGAAGACGACGAGGACCTGCCGACGATGTATGTGCAGTGGCACGACGGCCCGCAACCGCAAGCCGTGCATGTGGTGGGCGGCAATCTGCGAACCTTGTTGGACCGCCCTTTCGAGTCGCTGCGCGCGAGGCAGGCGCTGCACCTGCCACAGCCGCCCTTGCGCATTGAAATTGCCAGAGGTCATGCCGTGATCGAGCTGGCGCGCGGGCATGCGAATGCTCCGTGGCGGATTGTCCGCCCGCTCGACGAGCGCGCCGATGGCGATGCAGTGGCGCATCTGCTGGAATCGTTGTCGACAATGGAGGCCGCCGAGCTGACAGCATGGGAGGAGACGACTTTTCCGGTGGAGAATGTGGTGCGTTTGCGGATTCTGACTCGTGCTGGCTCGGGGGGGAGGGATTCCGACGTCGAGGGGGAAGGTGAGGAGGAGGAGACTGTGGCAGTGGTGCCGTCTTTTCCCGAGCGCACGCCGGAGGTGGAGTATCGTGTGGGTCCGCCTCTGGTGGATGCGGCCTTTGCCCGCCCGCCGCGTGAGAATCGGGGGTCGGGCAATGCCACCGGCAAGGTGGTGGCCCGGTTTAGCGACCGCCGCCATGACTTGTGGCTCGACGAGCACGTCATGGAATTGCTCAGCCTCGATCCGAATGAATTCCGCTCGCGCACGCTGGGTGATCTGGATCCGGCGACGCTGGAGCGTATTGTCCTGCGGGATGAATTGGGAAATACGCGCCTGATATCGATGGAGGACGGGCGCTGGCTGGTTTCCCGCCACGATGGCTGGGAACGGGCCGATGCGCTGGCCGTACGCGATGCTGTGGGAGCGGTGAACACCACGCCGGTGATTGGCTTCCCCGACGACGCGCCGCAGGATGTCTCGGTGTTTGGGTTTGATTTTCCGGTGCTGCAGGCGGCCTTCGTGTTCCGCGATGGGTCGATCCGTCGGCTTTCATTCGCCCGGGACGAAGAGGGGCTTGCCTACGCGCGATTCGACGATAGGCCGTCGGTGTATCAGGTGCCGGAGGAGAGCCCGCAGATGCTGCCCTTGTCGGTGGCGCATTGGCGGTCGCGCCGACTGTTTGATTTTCCCGCGATGGATGTGCGGCAGATCCTGCTGCGGGAGAGCGGGCGGCCGGAGGTGGCCTTGCGTTACAATCCGATGGACAACCTGTGGGTCGCTTTCGCCGATGGCGAGGATCGCAGCAGCGACCTGGATCCGGCGGCGGCGGCCATTCTGGCGGCTGGTCTCGAGGGGTTGACCGCTGCGGCCTGGGTGACCGACGGAACGTCCGAAGCCCTGGCGGCGCTCGCGGAGCCGACTTTTGATCTGGTGATCACTGTGGTGGGCCTGGAGGATGATGGCAGCGAGGCGGAGCCGCGGCGCCTGCGCCTGCGGCTCGCCGCCCTGCCCGACGACCCGCGTGGCCTGCTCGTCGGGCGCATTGACAACCAGCCCGAGACATTTCTGATCCGCGAGGCGTCGCTGGACATCCTTAAGCTCGATTGGTTTCCGGAGGAAGATTGATCGGTCCGTTGGGACGGTGGGACGGTGGGACGGTGTTTCGGTGTTTCGGTGTTTCGGTGGGGCGGTGTTTCGGTGGGGCGGTGTTTCGGTGGGGCGGTGTTTCGAGCATGGAGACGCGA
>SLCJ01000110.1 GCA_007125835.1 Verrucomicrobiales bacterium
CCCCCGTGCGCTCGCATAGCTCAGTGACTTTGTCGGCGCCGCCGTTGTCGAGGGTGGTGACGTCGATGTGGCTTACCCCCGCGAACTTGCGCTCTGCGCGACCGGGGGGCCAGCACATCACCTCGATGGAGGCGAAGCCCTCGCGGGCGGCGAAATCCATTACTTCTTCCAGAGAAAGTTCCGGAAACAGGGCGGTCATGAATCCAAGTCTCATCATGACCTCAGCAAACACCACCCGCGCGTCAAACGCAAGGGCGGGCTTTTGGATTGCCGGGTCAAATGAGTGGGATCACCGCACTTGGGATGGCTTGGGGATGATGTTGCCGTAGCGGTGGTGGGTTTCGGAGACCGACTGCTCGCGCAGCCAGGCCGGCCATTCGACACGGGCGTTGAGGATTGCGGGTGCGTCGGCCCATCGCAGTCCCGCATCGATGGCGGCGCTTTTCAGCACCGCACCTCCGCCCGGCGCGCGCACCAAGCCCAGGCCCTCGCGGACCTCGCCGACCAGCCGCTCCGCCAGGGCCTCCTCGCTTTCGACCACCACAGGAATGGCCACCTCGGCCAGCCACGGGCGCGCACTTTCCACCGACACCACGACCCGCGTCCCGATCGCCGATCCGACGAGGAGGAGTCGTGCCAGTTCGCCATCGGTCACTGCATCCGAGGCGCGGACGAGTCCGCGAGCAAAGCGCCGGTAGCGGAAATGGTTTGATTCGCATTTCAGGCCGGACGGATCATGCTCGACGGCGAATTCGCTGGCATCCCAGAAAGCGTCGCTGCCTGCGGCGGCCTTGAGCGCATCGGCCTCGCTGGGCAGCGCCTTGACGAGCAGGTCCAGGAGGCGCGCGACCTCCGGGGCCGGTTCGCTGCGGGATTCCGGCAGGCCTTTGTTGGCAAAGGTGCCGAATTGGGCCACGTAGTTCGGCCCGCCGGCTTTGGCCCCTGGCCCGAAGCACGAGCGCTTCCACCCTCCAAAGGACTGCCGACGAACGATCGCCCCGGTGATGTGGCGGTTGATGTAGGCATTGCCCACTTCGACGGCTTCGCGCCAGCGCGCGATCTCGCGGTCGTCGAGGGAGTGAATGCCGCCGGTGAGCCCGAATTCCGAATCGTTCTGGATGCGGATGGCGTGCTCGAGGTCATCGGCGCGCACCAGGCCGAGCACCGGCCCGAAACATTCCGTGCGCCGATACCAACTGTCGGGCTTCACATGCAAGCGGATGCCCGGCGACCACAGTTGCGGGTTGTCGTCGATCATGCGTGGCTCAAGCAGCCACTCCTCGCCGGGATCCAATTGCGTAAGCCCACGCATCAGGTCCTCTCCCGGTGGCACCGTGCAAGGGGTGACCACCGAATCAAATTTCCAAGGCGGCCCCACTTTCAGCGAGGCAGCGGCATCCCGCAATTGGCGTTGGAATCCGGGGTTGTCGTAGACCTCGGCTTCCACAATCGCCAGCGAGGCGGCTGAGCATTTCTGCCCCGAGTGGCCGAAAGCCGCACGCACCAGATCTTTGACCGCCTGATCCGGGTCCGCCGTGGCGGTGATAATCAGGGCGTTCTTGCCGCTGGTCTCGGCGAAAAGGCGCATCTCCGGCTTCCAGTCGAGAAAGCGCCGCGCCGTCTCGTAGGCACCGGTAAGGACCACGCCGCCCACCCGCTCGTCGGTCACCAGAGCGCGCCCCACATCGCCCGGGCAGGTGAGAAACTGCAACACCTCGCGCGGAATGCCCGCCGCCCACAACGCCTCGGCCAACACCCAGCCGGTGAGCGCCGTGGCCGAAGCCGGTTTGAGAATCACCGTGTTGCCTGCGGCCAGCGCCGAAAGCACGCCGCCGCACGGAATCGCAAAGGGGAAATTCCACGGCGGCGTGACCACCACCGTGCCGAAGGGCGCGTATTCCACCGCTTCCTCGAATCCGGGAACGCGCAGGCTGTCCGCATAATAGTGGGCGAAATCGATGGCTTCGGTTACTTCCACATCTCCTTCAAACACCGCCTTGCCGGCGTCGAGGACCATTGTCGCGATCAGCTCGCCGCGACGGTTTTCCATCTCGGCCGCCGCCCGACGAAACAACTCCGCGCGCCCTTCGTGCCCCAGGTCCACCCACGCCTGCCTCGCCTCCACCGCTGTAACCAACGCGCGCTCCAATTGCGCCGCACCGGCACGTGCGTAACGATACGCCTCCACCCCGGGACGCGAGGGATCGGCACCCACGGCTTCGTCCGCGCCCGGTTCCTCGGCACCGCAGATGCACAGCGGCACACGCGGCGGCGGCGCATTGCGGATGGCCGCGACCTTTTCGCGGATCCAATCCACGTTGTGCGGCAGCGCCCAGTCGGTGTCCGCTGCATTGAAGAAGGGCGTGTCCGCCGTAATGGGCCCGGCTTTCTCCTTCGCGCGGTTCATCACGCGCCTCGGCCCGGCGGCGACCTCGTCCTTGCGCTTCGCGGCGCGCAGGAAACGCTCGCGCTGGCGCTCCCAGGCGGCGTCACCCGGCTTCATGCCGAAAAGGTCGTGCAGGAAATTTTCCTCCGAGGTGTTTTCATCCAAGCGGCGCACCAGGTAGGCGATCGCGCTGTGGAAATCCTCGCGCAGTACCACCGGCGCGTAGAGCAACAGATCGCCGACCGCCTCGTGCACCGTGCGCGCCTGGTGATTGGCCATGCCCTCGAGCATTTCGAAATCGAGAAACTCCGCCACCCCCTCGCGCTCGCGCAGTAGCATCGCATAGGCGATGTCGAACAGATTGTGGCTCGCCACACCCAGACTCACCGCCGCCGCATTCTCCGGGCGGCAGGCCTCGTGCAGCATGCGTTTGTAATTTGCATCCACCTCTTCCTTCGTGGCATAGACCGCGCAGGGCCAGTCGTGCAATTCGGCCTCGACCAGCTCCATCGCCAGATTCGCACCTTTGACCAAGCGGATTTTGATCCGGGCGCGCCCGGCCTTCACGCGCTCGCGTGCCCATTCGTTCAGCTCGCGCTGCACCGGCCAGGAGTCGGGCAGATACGCCTGCAAGACGATCCCAGCCGGAAGGTGGTGAAACTCCTCTTCGTCGAGCACGCGAAGGAAAGCCTCGCAGGTGAGCCGCAGGTCGCGGTATTCCTCCATGTCGAGGTTCACGAACTTGGGCTTGCCGTCGGCCTTGGGATTCGCCATCGCCGCGCGATACAAAAGCCGCAGCTTATCCATCACTTTCTCCATTGTCTCCTCATAGCCGATCAAATGGATCTGGCTGAAGACCGACGACAGCTTCACCGAGAGATAGTCGCAATCGGGCCCTTTGAGCCGCGCCAGAATGGCCTGCATCCGATTCCCCGCCTCCTGCTCGCCGAGCACCGCCTCACCAAGCTGGTTCAAATTCATCCGCATCCCCTGCTGCCGCCGCGCATCGAGCAGCGGTTTGAGCTTCTCATCCTCGGCCGGCAGGATCACCGACGCGCTTTGCGCCCGCATCGCTCCGGTAATCGCCGGCATCACCAGCGAGGGCGCAATCGCCGAACCCAGCACACCGGCCCTCATCGCCAGCCGCTCGCCAAGTCCAAGGTAGCGCGGCACCCCGTAACCGGAAACCAAATGCCGGAACTGCGCAGCCGAACGCCGCTCCGTCGGCGGACGAAATACCTGGTCCGCCATCGTCAGCGTGAAGGCCTTGCCCGCCGGATCGTGCATCATCCGCGCAAGCTGGGCACCCTGCGACCTCTCGCGTCCCGTCTGACATCTCTCGGCCGCCGCGAGCAAGTCGGCCGCCAAAGCAACCGCTTCCTCCGCCAGCATGGCATCATCCGTAAGGTTTTCGCGCAGCCGCGCGATCCGTGCTCCGAGGTCGGTTCCATTTTTCATCGTCCCCAGTTTCTCACACGCGTCTTGACCAATTCCACTTTGAGGGGCATATCTTACGGTCAAGGAGGCGCTCTGCCACCCCAGACAATGCGCAGCCAATGCCTCTCGGCACGCGCCCGCTCCCTCCCACGATTCATCAGCCTGCCATGGCCGCCGATCCTGAATTTTTCAAGCTCGTCGCTTCGCCGCTTTTCTGCGAACGGCTGTTCGCACACCTGCCAGGCGTGGTTTTCTGCATGAAGGATTCACGCCGCCGCTACCGTGCCGCCAACCGCGCCTTCGCCGACCGACTAGGCCTCGCCAGCCCAAAGCGACTGCTCGGCAAACAGGCCGAGGATTTTTTCCCTCCCGAGCTGGCCGAAACCTACCGATCCCAGGACGAGCAAGTGCTGTCCTCGGGGCTGGAACTCACCGACCGACTGGAATTGATCACCGCCCGCAGCGGCGCACCCGGTTGGCATCTTGCCACCAAAGTGCCGGTGCTTAATGCCGACGGAAAAATCATCGGCCTCGCCTCCATCTCCCGCGACCTCGGCGCACCCGCCACAGCCGATCCCGCCTTTGATGAAATCAGCCGCATTGTCACCCACATTCAGGAAAATCCAGACGCCCCAGACCTCTCCGCCCCCGAACTCGCCGCCCGCGGCGGCATGAGCGGCGGCAAACTGGAGCGCCGTATGAAAAAGATCTTCCACCTCAGCGTCGCCGCCTTCGTCCGCAAAACACGCATCGACCTCGCCGCCCGCCTGCTCGCCCACACCGACACCCCCATCGCCGAAATCGCCCTGACCTGCGGCTACTCCGAACAATCCTCATTCACCCGCCAATTCCGCGCCACCGTCGGCCTCCCCCCCGCCGCCTACCGCACCGCCATCACCCGCCGTAGATGAACTGCCAACAAGGCGACAAATCATCCCCCCATTCGCGACAGCAAACTAAAAATTGGCAGGCAAAGATTGCCGGATCCTAGGAACGCCAAGGTCCTTCTTGGCATGAGAATAAGCAAGCGAATGGCTGCGATGGAACAGCGTTTTCATTCTCCGTTTCATTCTCACCCCCCCCTCAGTGAGGGGGGCTCCCTACTGGCTGCAAGGTGTGTGGAGGTTTTTGGTTGGGATGCTGGTTGAATTTCTGCCTGACCGCTTTCCACTGGTGCCCAACCAAGGAGCGGCGAACCTCCTTCGCCGATGTGGAGGAAGGAGAAAATGAGGAGGGCACTTCGTTCCACCCCATTTGCTTCCCCATTCGCATGACCGCTGAGGCCAGCGGTCCTACATGTCATTCTCATTTGCCCGCCACTACGGGAACACAACGAAATATTGGCAGGCGTCGATTAGCTGCGGCACAACTTCTATCTCACTTGTCTTCCTCCACGCCATTTTCTCCCACGCTTTCAGTGTCCCGGTGGAGCGTATCGCAAATGATTCTCAACCTTTTTCCATTTTCATCTTCATCAAACCCTTCAGCCATTTTTTCATATTCAGGAATCCCCCGGCTTGCCAGAAAGAGCACTGCGGGGATTGCCTCTTCTTGCGTCCACCTTGTCATGTTCGCCTCAATTGCTTTCAAAACACTTGCATCACAAACAACCCAATAACTTGAAATCAAGACAACAAACCCGATCGCCTCCTCGACGAGGAAGCGGTCTCCCATGGCGGATAAAGGAAACGCGCCACACAATGACTTGGCCCGCCTTCCAATCAGCCGTTTTATCTCGTCTTCATCGTAGGGTCCGTGCATTTTCAATTTGAGAATTCGAAAACTTTCTCCCGATAGATTGTCGTAAAATGAATCAACGACGATTTTGTCGATTTCGCTCACCCATGATTCTTCTCCCGAATCCAGACGGTAGTCATGCAAAATTCGCACTGGAGCCTCGGCAATCACATCGAGAAGAGCTAGCATTTTTTGGGGTCCATCTTCCACCCCTTCCACCTTCTCCAAAAACTGCTCCCTCAGCACTTCAAATTCATGCAATACCGAACATTCTGACTTCAGTTCATCATGGGCGAGCGCTGAGTCACTCATTGCAATATGAAGACTTATTGCAATGAGCGCGAATAACGAATAAACTGAAATGACATATTGCCGATTTATTTTCATTGCAAAATTCTTATCTATTATTTACATACCGTTAAATTGCTATCCGCTCACTTGGCGGCAATTTCCCGGAGCTGCATGCCCACCAAAGCGCTAGTATACGCTGACATCCAGATCTTTGTCCATGCCAATGTGTCGCTCCTTCGCTTCATCCGGATTGGCGAAAATCGCTCGCCGACTGGCTCCTGTAATTCCCGCGCGTCAAACCGATTTTCATCAAGAAGAGGCCCAGAACACATCACGCAATACACAGCAGCTCAAACGCCGCCTCAACCACCGTCCGCACTGGGATATTTTCCATCGGGCCGGGAATGTGCTTTGGCACATGCGTGAGGACCGGAGCCTGTGGTGCCGAGGCCAGGATCACCCGCGCCAGCGGATGTCGGGGTGCCCAGTGAAATGGATTCGTCGGGCCGAAGAGCGCCACCTGCGGACGCGGAAATTGCGCCGCCAGATGCATCGCCGCCGAGTCCACGCTCAATACCAAATCCGCGCCGCCAATCACCGCCGCCGACTCTGCCAAGTCAAGATGTCCGGCCAAATCCAAAAATCCACCACCTGCCAGCTCACCGATGCGCCGCACATAGGCGCGCTCTGCCTCGCCCCCACCTCCGGTGAAAACCACAGGCATTTGGCCGCGCCCTGCCAGCTCGCGTACCACCTGCGCCCAACTCTCCGCAGGCCACTCCTTCTCGGATCGCGCCGACCCGGGATGTATCACTCCATAGCGCGCTGGCAATCCCGCAGGCAAACGGGCCTCGCCCAGCTTGAGAAACGGCGGCACCACCGCATCCTCCGCAGGGGGCGCGAAGCCCAGCTCGCGGATCAATCCATCCGCCAGCGCGTGGTGAAAATCCACCGTCGTCAAATCGCGCACCGACGCCTCCACCCCGCAAGACGCCACGCGTCGCCGCCACCACCGGGCGTTGCGAGCGCGGCTCCACGCCACGCGCTTGGGCCCACCCGCCAGTGCGGCCAGAAAGAACGACCGGTCAGTGGATGTCACATCCAGCACCGCATCGTAACGGGCACCCGCAAGGTGCCGCAAAAGGCCCA
>SLCJ01000348.1 GCA_007125835.1 Verrucomicrobiales bacterium
GCATTTCGGCACTCGGATGTTTACGGCTGATCAGGTCGAGAGACCGAAGCCCTCTCCGGAGCTCTATGAATATGCGGCGGTTTCGCTCGGTACCACGCCCGAGCGTTGCATTGTGGTAGAGGACAGCGCCACCGGCGTTACTGCTGCCGTGGAGGCGGGCATGTGGCGGCGCGTAAAAAAGCCGTCCGGCGAACCGGACGGCTTTTGGTTTTCGGGCTTTTCCTGCGAATTGCCGGAGGGTGTCGAGAGCCGGGATCAGGAGGCGGCTTCGAGGGCCTTGCGTATGGAGTCGAAGTCGGGGAGGACTTTTGGGTCGTCGCTAGAGGAGCTGTAGACAATGTCCCCGGCCTTGTTGATGACGAAAGCGGAGCGCTTGGCGACTTTCTCAAAGCCGAGAAGGTCGGGGTAGAGCACATCGTAGGCGGCGGCGGCCTCGCGGTTGAAATCGCTGAGCACGGGCAGGGTGATGCCGTTTGCCTTTGCCCAAGCTTCCTGAGCGAAGGGACTGTCCACGGAGATGGCGTAGACGTCAGCATCGAGAGCGTTGTAAGCGTCTAGGCCTGCGGAGACCGAGCACATTTCCTCGGTGCAGACGCTGGTGAAGGCGAGCGGGAAAAACAACAAAACGACTTGGCGGCTGCCCGCGTGTGCCAGCGGCGAGACATCGGTCAAACCGTCTTCGGTTTTGCGTTTGAGGGTGAATTCGGGGGCTTTCGTTCCGGGTTGAAGGGGCATGGTGTTAAATTGGTTCGAGGTTAGGATTTGTGATTTGTGTCTGCGGGCCTGATGTGGTGGCGGTCCGATATGATGACTTTACCCACAACAGCCCGCTCCGCCCTACGAATGGCGGCAGGTGCTGGAAGCAGGAAAATCGCGTCCTGTAGTCTTGGAGCGGCGTGGCGGGATCGGCCGGGGTGGACCTAACTACCGGTTGCGGGGGATGGAGGTCGCAAGCCGACGGCGGAGCATGTCCAGGGCTCGCGTGGTTGCAATCTGCTTGAACATGGAGCGGCCGTTTTGAAAGAGATGGTTTGAGCAGATGGTGGTTCTGCCGCGACTGGCGAGGCCAATCCACAAGGTGCCGACCGGCTTGTCCTTGGTCCCGCCACCTGGTCCGGCGATGCCGGTGAGGGCGAGGGCGTGGTGGCTGCCGGAGGCTGCGAGCGCGCCTTCGGCCATGGCGGCGGCGGTCTCTCGGGACACGGAGCCGTATTTGGTGAGAATTTCCGGGGCGACGCCCAGCCAGCGGGATTTGGCTTCGTTGGCGTAGGAAACGAAGCCGTGGCCGAACACATCGGACGCCCCCGGGACATCCGTGATGCGGGAGGCGAGCAGGCTGCCGGTGCAGGATTCGGCGGTGGCCACGGTTTGTCCTTGGTCGGCGAGAAGGCGAACCACGGCCTGTTCGAGGGTGGTTTCCCCTTCGCCAAAGCATTCGGCGGCGAGGTGCTGGCGGACCCACGAGGAGGCACGGGCGACGGAGTCTCCTGAGCCAGTGAGCCGGAGTTCCATGCAGCCGGTGCCGTGGGCGCAGTAGCCGATTTCAACACCCGTATCACCTGGAAGGCCTGGCTCGACCAGGGCGGCCAGGTCGCCTTCACCAATTCCCGCGAAGTGGAAGGCGGCGAGGGACTCGTCCGGCTGCTCAAGCGCGAAAAGTCTGGTTAAGGCGGGCAAAACGTGCTCGTTGAACATTGGGCGCAGCTCGCTGGGAGGGCCTGGCAAGAGGCAGAGAAGGCGGGAGCGGTGGGGGGAGGTTTGCGCGGGACCGCACCAGATGCCCGGGGCGGTGCCGAAGGGGTTGGGCAAGGCGAGGGCGCCGTCCGGCAGGTCCGCTTGGCGGGCCTGGGCTTCGGAAAGGGAGCGACCACGGGCGTGGAAGCGTTGGCGCAGGCTGTCTAGGGCGACGGGATCTCGGGTTAGAGGAAGGCCGAGCACTGCGGTGGCGAAGTCGCGGGTTTTGTCGTCCGAGGTGGGGCCCAGGCCGCCGGTGACAAGAACGATGTCGGCGTTGGCCAGTGAGTGTTCGAGTTCTTCGCGGATGATGTCGCCGTCGGGGAGAGTGACCTGGCGGCGTATGGACACACCGAGTGGTGTGAGGCGCCGCCCGAGCCATTGCCCGTGACGGTTGAGGGTGCGGCCGAGGAGAAGTTCGGAGCCGGTGTTGAGGATATCGCAGGTGGGGCCCATGGGGCGCACGTTACGCGCGGCTTTCGCCGGCGGGTTCCCACTCAATTCGCGGCGCGTCAGACCACAGTTTTTCGAGGGCGTAGAATTCCCGTTTCTCCGCATGGAGGATGTGGACGACGACATCGACAAAGTCGAGCACCACCCACTGGCTGTCGAGGCCGCCGTCGCTACCATAAGCGGAGATACCGTATTCAATTTTCAGTTGGTCGGCGATCTCGCGGCGGATGGCGTTGAGGTGGGGGGAGGAGCCGGCTGAGCAAATGACGAAGTAATCGGCCAGGGTGGAAAGGCCGCGGAGATCGAGAACGGTGATGTGCTCGGCTTTCTTATCGTCGGCGTGGCGGGCTGCGGCGATGGCCAACTCGTGGCCGACAGGTGCGTTTTTTCTGGCGTGCAAGGGTGGAAGGATTTGGGTTGAGGTTGGGAGGGGCGGAGAAGAAGTTAGTCGGTGTGACTGTCCGTTTTTTCGTCGGGCTCAGGTTCGGGCAGCCCGAGGACGCGGCGGGCCTGTTCGCGGAACGTTTCCAGGCCGGTGAGATTTTCGTCGGGATACCACAGCCAGAAGCGTGCTGCCTTGTGACTGATGGTGGTATCTTCGTGTTCCATGGCCATAGCAATGGCTCCGTGCAGGGTGTCGTCGCGGGTGGCGAGGCGGAAGAGGCGGTTCAGAGCGCGGCTCTGGCAGGCCTCGCTGTCGGTGCCTGCTGCCGAGCGAAGCACCTCGGAGATGTCGACAGGGGTGATCGGGCGGAGCTGGAGGGCCATGGCCGATCCGGGTTCCGGCCAGAGGACCTGCTCGCCGGCAGGACCGAATAGCGTGCCCGTGTTGTCCCTGCCGGTAGGCATGGACAGTGAGATCGCGAGCCCGAGCGTCGTGGCTTCAAGCCAGTTGTCGTCCCACGATTCCCTCGGAATTTCAATATCCATTCGCCAGATGCCGTCTTCGCGAGGCTCGACGAGGGCTTTCCACGAGGCCGGATCCGGTGCACTCTCTGCCGCCGGGCTGGTCGAGTTGGGATGAATCGCCGCCTCGCCGCCGTCCCACCGTCCGTCGATTGCAGCGGATGCTGTGGTGCCGTCCGGACCGGAGAGGGAAATTCGCGCCCTGTAGGGGGGAGTCAGATCTTCCTGGGCCACGACATTGCGCAGGTCACAGTCGAGGGTGAGATGAAGGTTTTCCGGGCCGAGCTCGAACCGGGCGACGACCCGCGGCAGGGCAGGATCGGGGTCGCCCGCCTCGGCGGGGATCAGGGCGATACGTTCCCCGAGAAAAAGCGGCGGGCCTGGGTTGGGTTCCCCGGATGCGGCATGGACGGAGCAGACCACAAGGGCCGCCGAAAAAACCGAGCCGGAGAGAAATCGAAGCATCCTTCTTCATTATGGCGGAGAATTGTCTTGCGGTCAATGCCCGGCACCGTATGGCACCCGGGCGATTTTTCCTTGCCGCGCGTGGAATGTGTCCCAAGTTTGTCCAAGCCGGGAGGTAGCCGCCTCTGTCCCGCTTGATTTAAAATCCGAACCCAGTCCATCCGACGCATCATCCGAAGTCGCGCCATGAAAGCATCCGCCGAAGCCTTTCTCTTTGATTACCTCTCCACCCCCTCGCCAACCGGATTCGAGGCTCCGGGGCAACGCAAATGGGTGGAGTATGTCGGCGGCTTTGCCGATGCGGTGGACAGCGACACCTACGGTACGGCCTGGGGGACGATCAAGGGCACAGCGGAGTCGGGCCCGGTTGTGATGCTGGAGGCGCATGCCGACGAAATCGGCTACATGATTCACTATATCACCGACGAGGGATTCATCCATTTGAATCGGATCGGTGGTTCGGACGCCGCCACGGGACGCGGGCGCCGGGTCGACTTGTTCGGCGACAAGGGCGTCGTGCGCGGAGTGATCGGCAACACGGCGATCCACCTGCGCCGCGACCAACTCGCGGAGGAGAAGTCTCCCAAGATTCACGAATTGTATGTGGATGTGGGCGCTTCCTCCGCCGAAGAGGTGGCCAAGATGGGCCTGAGGGTGGGGCACGCCGCAGTGTATGCTGATTCCGCCGAGCGGCTCGGCAAGGAGCTGATTGTCGGACGCGCGCTGGACAACCGGATTGGCGGATTCATCATCGCCTCGGTTTTGGAGCGGATTTCCCGCCGCAAGAAGCGGCCGGAGGCCACGGTTCATGCCGTGAACGCGGTGCAGGAGGAAATCGGCGGCCACGGGGCGATGATGGTTTCCCACCGGCTTTTCCCGGATGTGGCCGTCTGCCTCGATGTATGCCACGCCACCGACACGCCAGGTATCGCAAAGGAGATTCACGGCATGGTCAAGCTGGGCGGCGGCCCGACTCTGACCCACGGCACCTGCAACCACCCCGAGGTGGTGCGGCGTCTGGCGGACACCGCCACCAAGGCGAAGATCCCGGTCCAGCACGAGAGTTCCTCGCGGACCACGGGGACCGATACCGACAAGCTTTTCCATATTCGCGAGGGAATCGCCTCGGCCCTGGTTTCGCTGCCCCTCCGCTATATGCACAGTGTGGTGGAAACAGCGCACTTCCGGGATGTCGAGCGGACGATCGACCTTCTGGCGGATTTCGTTCTTGGACTCAAAGCTGGCGAGCGGTTCAAGGTGAAGCTTTGAGGGTGGGGTGCTACTCGGGGGTCGGAGCCTGTTCCCGGTTTGTGACTTCCGGCTGGTTTGCCTGTCATGCCAGTATGTTGGCGTAGTATGTTGCTACCCTGGATGGGGCCGATCCGGGGACTCACTCCCCGGTGTTTGTTCCGTGTTGTCCCTTGTGCGGAGGGCGGCGCAGGCTCCCCAGCCGACAAGCAGAAGCACGCCACCAAACGGGGTGACGGGCGCAAAGGCTCGGTTTCCCGTAAGAGCCATGGCGTAGAGGCTGCCGCTGAACAGAACAATCCCGATGGCAAAGGCCGCCATCGCAAAAGTTTTAGCGCGCCCGCAACGGGCGGCGATGGCGATAGTGAGAACAACGGCAGCATGAACCAGATGGTAGAGCGCGGCCGTTTCCCACCAACCCGCGCCACCTGTTTCCTCAAGACGGGGCGTGAGCCCGTGTGCTCCGAAAGCACCCAAGGCCACAGCTGAAAATCCAAGAAGGGAGGCTGCAAGCAAGCCGATACGTTTGGGAGCCTGAGTCACACACCAACAATGGTCCGAACGGAAGCAATGGCAAGCCCGGCTTGATCGAAAATGCGCCGCCCGCACATTCGTTACAGGGTGATCTGATTCCCCGAATTAGCTTGACAGAACAGCCGCGCCACAGCGTATTCAGGACGGACCACGAAATAGTTGTAAACTTCTAACCTAATTCCACCCAATCACACACCATCCATGAAATCTTCCGTCACCCGCCGCCGCTTTCTCTCCACCGCATCAGCCGCCGGTCTCGGCCTCGGACTGTCCGCATTCTCCACACCGAACGCCCGCGCCTCGGCCAACGGTCGCCTCCGCGTGCTTTCAATTGGCACCATCGGCACCATCGGCGGCACTGACCGACAGACCATTGCCGGACACCCGGCCGCCGAGATCACCGGACTCTGCGATATCGACGAAAATGCCCTCGCACGCGCTGCGGAGGACCACCCGGATGCCTTCCGCTGTAAAGACTATCGAGTGGCGTTCGATCAACACCTCGATGAATTCGACGCGGTGATCGTCGCCGTGCCTGATCACGGCCACGCCACCATGATGCTCACCGCCATGGCCCATGACAAGCACGTCTACGGCCAGAAACCCCTCGTGCACCAGCTTGAAGAACTGGAGATGATCGAGCGGGCCCTGCGCGCCAAGCCGAATCTGGTCACCCAGATGGGTAACCAACGCATGGCCGGGGCCGGGCGCCGCCGCGCACTGGAAATCCTCCGCCAAGGGAGACTCGGAAAACTGATCGAGGTCTACGCGTGGGTGGACTCTCCTTCGCCGGGCAATGCCTATTTCAACTACGAAAACGTCCTGCGCGAGCTTCCCGAAGCGCCCCCGCATATCGATTGGGACCTCTGGCTCGGTCCTGCTCCCGAAATGTCGTTCCATGACGCCCTTGTCCCCATGAAGTGGCGGTCTTGGTGGGAATTCGGAACCAATGGCCTCGGGGATTGGGGATGCCACCTGCTCGACATCCTGTTCCTGGCCTTCGATGAACTGCGCTCGCCCTTTTCCGTCACCACCGAAAGCGAGCGCCCGGCGGGTCCCGTCTTCCACGTCTCTCCGGTCAAGGCAACCATGAAATACAGGGTGACTTCTGATCACTTCGCGTCGGATGTCCTGCCCATCCATTTTTACGACCGCGGGGTAAAGCCAACCGCAGAGGAAATGCGCGTGGGCGAAGTGCCGGAAGGGGGCAACGTGACGGTGATTGTGGGTGAGAAGGGCACGCTCGCCATTGATGCCCAGGGGCAGGGCAATGTCTGGACCGACGGCGAGGCCATCGACACCCGCCGGATCGATGGAATGCCCGAATTCCCACCCCTCAACCACTGGCACGCCTGGGTCGACAACTGCCTCGGCACCCCGACCGAACTCCACGCCCCCTTTCATTTGGCAACTCGCATGACCGAAGCCTCCATCATCGGTGCCAAAGCCAGCCGCTTTCCCAACCAAGAACTGCTCTGGGACCGCTCCAACCTCACCTTCACCAACCACCGCGAAGCCACCGAAACCCTCGTGCGCCGCGAATACCGAGCCGGATTCGCCCCGCCCTCATTCTAAGTGCCCCTTCAACCAAACTCCCTCAACCACACATCCTAAATTGTTGACCTGGCCATGTATTTTGTTTTGCGCTTTTCTTGTTTCAGGTTAAGGTGGGTTCATGCTGAGACCAAGAGCATTGGCTGAGCCCGGCAGGCCGGGGTTGTATCACGTATGTTCCCGCGTGGTGGACCGGCGGGTGATTTTCGGGGATCGCGAGCGGCGGAAGTTCATGGGGATCATCAAGGGCGGAGCGATTTTTGCCGGCGTGGATCTGGTGAGCTGGTGTTTGATGGGAAACCATTTCCATCTGTTGGTCCGGGTGGCTCCGCAGGATGCCGATCAGTTGAGTGACGAGGAGGTGCTTGCACGAATGGAGAAGATTTACCCGGTGCCGAAAATGCGGCATCTTCGCGGAGTCTGGGAGCGGATGGAGAGCGCGGAAGCCCGTAGGGTTTTTCTCGCGCCTTTCCGGGCCAGGATGGGGAATCTGAGTGATTTTGTAAAGACGCTCAAGCAGAGGTTCACGCAGTGGTTCAACCGTCGCACGGATCGGCAAGGAACATTGTGGGAGGGGAGGTTTTTCAGTGTTATGCTCTCCCATAATGAGAAGGAAAATGGGGAGGGTTTGGGCCTTCTTGCACGTTTTGTCGCGGGGTATATTGATCTGAATCCGGTTCGGGCCCAGGTGGCCAGTTCTGCGGAGGAGAGCGATTGGAGCGGGTATGGCCTGGCACTTCGTGGTGATGCCGAGGGGGTGGCTGGAATCAGAGTGCTCTGGGGAAGCGACGTGGTGGAAAGTTTGGATCGAGAGGAATTGCTTGCCAAGCATGGACAGATGCTGAGGCAGGCGCGTTTCAAAGACAAAGACCGTGGTCTGGGGACGAATGACGGGCGACCGACCAGAGGACGACGTCAGGACACTCCGGGAGATGAAGTGGGAGTGCGCGATTCGCCGACTGAAGGCGAAGCGGAAGGGGGTGCTGCTGAGGTGGCTGGGCACGTTCTAGCAGAGCAGTTTTTTGAGTCTGGTGTGATGGCCCTGATGGGGCAGCGGTGTGAAGCGTTGACCAAAAGAAGAGTGATCGGGAGGAGCTGGTTGCGGGCACCGGACTGACGCCCATAGGATTGGGCGTGCCTTGATATCACGTCTGCTGGCGTCCCCTCAGGACCCATTTTCACATCCTTTGACTTTCTCGGGGTTGAAACCCCGAGCTTTGTGCATTTGTGCCTCCGGCACATCTTGGAGTTCGTCTGATTGTCGCGAGGCGGAAGAACCACAAAATAGTCGGCGTGGTTGCCTCCGGTCTGCGGGGATGGGACCTGCCACCGCAACGAATTGTGGAAACACCTAGCACTTCCGCATTGCAGGTCGCCGCGAAACCTGTATGATCAGACTAGAGAGCTAAAACCAAAAACCAACAACAGGTGTCTCACTGGCTGTGTCTCTCTCCGGGAAACCCAGCGGGGTAATTCCGCGCGTTGAGGTCTGCAAGAGGAGGGTCGACTCTGCTTGCGGTTCCACCTATCGCTATGAAAACGCATTTTACCCGACTTGTGTCAATCATCTGGTTTTCTGCACAGATTGGCCTCCATGCCATGGACCCCACAATAGTGGATGGATTTGTTTCCGTAGAGGTAGATCAGACCGAACGGGTATGGACGGTAGAGGTCACCAATCGCAGCGAACAGAAGCTAAGCTATGAAATGATGGGTAAAGTGCCACGCGGACTTGGTTTGGAAGTGTGGGATCACGGGCACAGTGAAAACGGGTTGCGAGTGCATGCTGAAAATCTGGCCAAATTTCTCTACATTGACGGGTTTCCTGCTGACATTCGTGAGATCTCTCCCGGCGAATCGGTGAGGTTTCAGTTGGACCCAGAGTCAATGTCGACAACCAGTGATTTGGCGCAGGCGAGGTGGGAACGGGCAAAGAGGAGTGGTTATTACGACTGTAGGGTTTTCTTTGGTGTCTATTCCTCTCGCTTGCTGAGAGTCACTCCGAGGGAGCGACGTGGTTTTCGGGGTGGAAACGAGCCCACAGAAGATGTGCTGCATACGATAGATCCAAATCCAGGAGAATGCGATGAGGGTTTGGTGTTTGGTCTAAATCTGCGGCGTATGTTAAATTAAGAAAATCGTGCGCTTGTGAGTTGGAGTTGCGGCTCCAGCCGGAAAGGGCACTATCACATCACGTACACAACATGCCTCAAAGTGGACTTAAAGTCCATGGAGGTAATGGACGAGGGCAGGCCGCTGGGGGGTCTGTAGCCGAATTTGATCGCTAAGGCGGAGGTGTTGGCGAGAGAGAAGCTCGCAGACTGCACTTTCGAGGGACTGCATATTGATTCGTGCAAAGACGATGAGGCAAAACACTATGCTTCAATTTACTTTGTTGACGGCCGGGACTACATCACAATTAACCTGCTTCTCAGTGGCGCCACTACAGAGACCACCAAGCTTTCTATTACCAAGGAGCAATACAAGCGTTTCCCGGGGTTGAAACCCCGAGCTTTGTGCATTTGTGCCTACGGCACATTCCGAGGTTCGTCTGGATTCTAGTTTTTTTGGCCCGCAGATTTCTTGGCAAGGCCGCGAAAAATGGTTGCGTGTTAAGAGGGGCGCCATTTGCGGGGGTCGAGGCGGTAGAATTTTTTGAGTTCGGAGAAGAGGTCGGGGGTTTCGTGTGCGAGGGCGTGGGGGTGTTCGAAGAAGGCTTCGGTGGCGACGGCGAAGAATTCGGCGGGGTTTTCGGTGCCGTATTCGTCGAGGACGGATTCGGCGCCGGTTTCGATGGATTCGCGGAGGTGATCGTAGGAGGCGGAGAGGACAGAGGTCCAGGATTGGTAGTCGTCGGAGCGGTCGAGGATGGGAGCGCCGTCGCTTGAGCCGTCGATTTGATCGAGTTGGTGGGAGAATTCGTGGGCGACGACATTGAGGCCATCGCTGTGGTTGAGGCTGCCACTGAGCACGGCGTCCCAGGCGATGACGACGGTTCCTTCCTCCCAGGATTCGCCGACTCGCTCGTCCTCGTCCACCAGCGACACGTCGCCGAGGCTTTCCTCCATGGGGGTGGAGAAACTGGTTGGGTGGACGAGCACCACGTTGAGGCGTTGGAATTCGTCCATGCCCTTGGGGCGGCGGACCACAAGCAGGCAGGCGAGGGTGGCAATGACGAGCTGCATTTCCTCGGTTACTTCCTGGAGTGCGCCGCAGGGTTCGAGGGGGATCTCGTCGAGAAAGACGCGGGCGCATCCTTCGAGGTCGCGCCTGAGGTCCGGGGGGATGCGTCGATACCAGGGGAGTGCTTTTTCGATGAGTATACGCTGGCGGGGCGAGAGTCCCTCATTGTGGAGTTGCGAGCGACGTTTGCGTTGTTTGACGGTGGCACGGCGGGTGTAACAGATGGCCCATAGGACGACGGCGGCCACGAGTGCGGTTGTGACAAGCAGGCGCGGATCCGTTTGGGTGAGCTGGCTCATGGCAGGAATCGGTCGTGGGTTGGTCTGTCGGCATTTCCCTGCCTGCGCGGCGATTTGGCGGGGCTGCTCCGCTATTCCGCTGCGTTCTTGCGCCTGTTGAAGGCTACGCAGTCCTCGTAACGGACCAGGGAGCCGCCGAACAGATCGAGGGCGCTGCCGATGGTGAGGTCGACATTTCCGGCGCTGAGGTTGTCGACGTGGTGGAGGTCATCGAGGGAACGTGCGCCGCCTGCGTAGGTGATCGGCAGATTGCCCCAGTTTCCGAGCATAGTGACGAGTTCTTCATCGATGCCGCCGCAAAGACCTTCGACGTCGGCGGCGTGGATAAGGAATTCGGCGCAGTGGGGAGCGAGTCGGTCGAGGGTGTGGTGATTGAGGGGCAGTTCCGTGGGTGTTTGCCAGCGGTTCATGGTGACGCGTGCGGAGCCGTTGGTTTCCCTTCGGCAGCTCAGGTCGAAGACGAGGCGGTTGCGCCCGATTTTGGCGGCGATGGTGGAGGCGACGTTTTCGAGGAAGCGTCCCTTACTGTTGAAGAGGGCTGAGGTGAGGATGACATGGGATGCGCCAGCGTCGAGCCAGTCGGCGGCATTGTCGGGGCCGATGCCGCCGCCGACTTGCAGGCCGCCGGGCCATTCGGCGAGAGCTTGGCGTGCTTGGTTGGCATTGCCTGGTCCGAGCATGATTACGTGTCCGCCCTTGAGGTTATCTTTGCGGTATTTCCGGGCGTACCAAGCGGCGGAACGAGTGCTTTCGAAATTCACCTTGGTGCTGGTGTCCTTGTCGCGCAGGGTGCCTCCGACGATTTGTTTGACCTTTCCTTGGTGGAGGTCGATGCAGGGGCGGAAGCGTGTCATGGTGAGAATAGCGGATTCCGGTGATGTGGGAACAATGTGGGATCAGCCGTGTGGTTCGCGAGGTATGAACTCGAGGCGGTCGATACCGTGTTTTTCGAATTCGCGCCAATAGAATTCGTCGCGTTCGCGGCGTCGGCGTTCCTGTTCGGCGGCGGGCAGCATTTCCCATTCGTCCGGGGGGCATGATCTGGCGAGGTCGCGGTCGGTGAGTCGGGCGACGAGATCTTCCCAAAAAATGTGATCGGCGTGGGCGTCGATGCATTCGCCGTAGAATGAGTTGGCGTCGTAATCGGGGGCGGGGATGAGGTGGCCTTCCGGGGCGGTGGTGATCAGTTCGCCGCAGTCGTATTGATCGGCGGCTTGGAGGACATTCTGAGCGAGGTGGTGGAAGGCGTTGAGCCATTCGCCCCGGCCTTCGCCCTGGTGGGAGTCGGCGAGGGTGCGGGCCAGCACCACCATTTCGAGCAGGGTGCGGAAATCACTGGCAGGGATGCGGAAATCTTTCATGGCAGGGGAGAGCAGATCAACTTGCGGAGCGTGGGAGCGAGCGCAAGCGCCCATTTGCGTGCGCCGCGCGGCCGTTTAGGTTTGTGGGGGCGGGTCGGGGGTTTCCCGGCTTGACCGAGCCAACCCAACTTTCTTTCATCCATGCCCGAGTTGCCAGAGGTAGAAACCACGCGTCTTGGTGTGCTTCCCCATTTGCGGGGGAGGGCGGTGCTTTCCGTCATTGTGCGTCGGGGCGACCTGCGTTTGCCGGTTGATCCTGGGTTGGAGGGTCTCGTGGGTTGTCGTTTTATCGGGGTTCGCCGTCGTTCCAAGTATCTTCTTGCTGATGTTGAGGGAGGGAGGACGCTTTTGATTCATCTGGGTATGTCGGGAAGTTTGCGGGTGGTTCCCGAGGCGGACGAGTGGCGCAAGCACGACCATGTGGGATTGAGTTTGGATACGGGCAGGCAGTTGAGGTATCACGATCCGCGGCGGTTTGGGATGATCCTTGTTCATGAGACGGCGATGGAGGTTGGCCATTCGTTGCTGCAGCATCTGGGGCCTGAGCCGCTTGAGGAGGAATTTTCGGGGGTGTATTTGCATTCGGTGGTGCGGCGGCGTCGGTGTCCGATCAAACAGGCGATCATGGATGCCACGGTGGTGGTGGGGGTGGGAAACATTTACGCATCGGAGGCCTTATTTCGTGCGGGCATCCGTCCGGTTACTCAGGCGGTGCGGGTGTCCCGCGCGCGTTGCGACCTGTTGGTCGGATCGATCAAGGAGGTTCTTGCGGAGGCGATATCGCAGGGTGGCACGACCTTGCGTGACTTCCTGCGTTCGGATGGCGAGCCGGGATATTTCCGGCAGCGATTGATGGTTTACGGGCGAGGGGGCGAGCCGTGCCGGGTGTGTGGCGAGCCGATCCGCCAGCGGGTGCTTGGCGGGCGTTCGACGTTTTGGTGTCGCGTCTGCCAGAGTTGATCCTGGAGGCGGGAAATTGCGGGCGAAAAAAAGCTCCGCCCCCGGGAGGAGGCGGAGCTCGTCAGAGTTGTCGGGTTACATGTGCGAGATGATGTTGTCGCCGAATTCGGAGCACTTGATTTGAGTGGCTCCATCCATGAGGCGGGCGAAATCATAGGTCACGCGTTTGCTTGAGATGGCGCCGTTGAGGCCCTTGATGATGAGGTCTGCGGCTTCGCCCCATCCGAGGTGGCGGAGCATCATTTCACCTGAGAGGACGACGGAGCCGGGGTTGACCTGGTCCTTGTCGGCGTATTTCGGGGCGGTGCCGTGGGTGGCTTCGAAAATGGCATGTCCGGTCATGTAGTTGGCGTTGCCGCCTGGAGCGATGCCAATGCCACCGACCTGTGCGGCGAGGGCGTCGCTGAGGTAATCGCCATTGAGGTTGAGGGTGGCGATCACGTCAAAGTCCTCGGGGCGAGTGAGCACCTGCTGGAGGGCGATGTCGGCAATGGCGTCCTTGATGACGATGCCGGCTCCGGGGCGTCCTTCTGGGATTTTTTGCCAGGGACCGCCGTCGAGATCTTCGGCACCGAATTCCTTGCGCGCCACTTCGTAGCCCCAATCGCGGAAGGCACCCTCGGTGTATTTCATGATGTTGCCCTTGTGGACGAAGGTGACGCTGCGGCGTCCATTGTCGATGGCGTATTGGATGGCGGCGCGCACGAGGCGTGCGGTGCCGGGGCGGGAGACGGGTTTGAGTCCGACGCCGACTTCTTCGAGGGCTTCGCCACCGAAGCGGACCTTTTTGAAGTCGTCGGGGAAGTTTTCCTTAAGGAAGGCGAGTGTTTTGAGTGCTTTTTCCGAGCCGGCCTCGAAGTCGATGCCGGCGTAGATGTCTTCGGTGTTTTCGCGGAAGATCACCATGTCCACGGCCTCGGGCTTGCGCACGGGGCTGGGTACTCCTGAGAAATACTGGATTGGGCGGAGGCAGACGTAGAGGTCGAGGATTTGTCGCAGGGCGACGTTGAGCGAGCGCATGCCCCCGCCGACGGGAGTGGTGAGCGGCCCTTTGATTCCGACCAGGTATTCGCGGAAAGCGGTGAGTGTGTCGTCGGGCAGCCAGGAGCCGGTTTCATTAAAAGCTTTTTCGCCTGCCAGCACTTCGAACCACTGGATTTTCCGCTTGCCGCCGAAGGCTTTTTCCACGGCCGCGTCGAACACACGCACGCTGGCCCGCCAGATGTCGCGCCCTGTGCCGTCACCTTCGATGAAGGGGATTACGGGGTTGTCGGGAACCACAAGGTTGCCGTTTTCGATTTGGATTTTGCCACCGGCGGGTGGGTTCAGATGCTGGTAAGCCATGGGATTTCGGGTCGGGGTGGATTCGTTGATAGGCAGGCGGATCGGGTTGCGGCCAGCGGAATCGAACCGATCGTGGCCAACCGTTGCCTGGCTGGGGGCCGATACAGAAGCAGTCCTTGGCCCTTCTGTCGAATGTTTTTCTCGGCAGCGGGCCGTGGGTTGGTTTCTCGTGTCGGTGGTCCTTTTCGGGGGATCATGTCAAGCTGGAAGACGGATTGTGAATAACTTGCGGCGGGAATGTCACAAATGCCCGATTGGCGACAGGACGGGCCTTTTCGCGATTTTGGAAATCCGATTTCACACAGTGGCTTCGTTTACGGGGAAAATCTGTTCCACGCATGGATTTCGGGAGTTCCACGGAATTCCCTAGGAATGTGTGGAACAGGCAATCGGAGCGCAAGGTGCTTATTTTCAGAGACTTGCAACATTTATTCAGTTTTGCCGCAGAGAGCGGAATAAGTGGATTGGCATCGCACGGGAGGCGGCTGGGATTGGCGATGATCGGATGCGGCGTTGATTCCCCGATTTTGGTGAAACCTTTAAATAAGCGGACTCCCGATTGTGAATAAGTTGCGAATAAATGGGGAAAAACCGATTATTTCGTGGTGGGGGATGGCTGGATCAAGGCAGTGGGTTCCGAGAGGTCAGGTGCGAGGCGAGCCTCACCAGGCCGAGGAATTCGGCGCGGCGGCCGTCTGGGTCGTGGTCCATGGCGGCTTCGACGAGATGTTGGATATGGGCGAGGGCGTCTGGTATCGTTTCCCTGCTTTCGAACAGTCGCGCGGTCCAGACGACGGCGGCGGCGAGTTGGAATTCCGGCGAGGTCGCGTGCATGTCCTCTTGCCAGCCGGGCAGGCGCAGTTCGCGGGTGACTTCGCGTTGGTCGCGTGATCTCGTGTAGTGGGCGGAGAGGGCGAGCAAGTCGCCGCGGGCAGCCCAAGCCGAGGCAGGGCCAGCCTCGATGCCCTCGTGCGTGGTGGTTTCGGCATCAGCGGTTGTGCGTGTTGATTCGAGACCGGCGTCCAGCGGCATAATTTCGTAGACCAGGGTGGCGGTTTCGCCAGAGCGAAGGCGTGCTCCGTTGGGCGAATGATCGCCTCTGGTTTCAACGCGTTGGCCGATCAGGCGGTGGCCTGCGACGCGTGCGGGGTTGAAATGTATGGCGAGAGTGAGGTCTTCCGCGACTGGATCGCCCGGGTTGTCTGGATCGTCGGGCGTGGCCAGTGTGATGTGGACCAGACGCAGCTGTGGATCCCACGGGCAGGGGCCGGCTTCTGCGTTGATTATCATGGCGTCGGCGGGTTCGATGCCGGGCGGGCGCGAGCCCCCTTGGACATAATTGAGAACCTCTCCATAGGCCACGCTACCCGGGGGAGGTAGCACGGCGTGTTCGCGGAGGTGCTGGCGGAGCGTCTCGAATCCGGCCGTGCCCGCGCCTGGGCGCACTCTTGCCACGGGGCGTTCGTGGGTGGGCAGGAAGGGGTGGTTCCATGCCGACAACTGCGGTTCGGCGGGCACGGAATTGTGGGGAGGCTGGTTGTCGCCCGCGCTGACGAGAAGAATTTCAACGGACCCTTTGGCTGCGGTCCGGGCGGGGTCGGCGTCGCTCCACATGGGAACGGGTCCGGTTTGCCAAGATCTTGCGACGAGAAACGCGGCGAGACCGAAAAGGAGCACTGCCGCGGCCGAGATCCAAGCGCTTTGCCGTGCTGAGCGCCGTCCGTGCCGACGCAGGTCGGCGGTGGATGTTGCCGATGAGGTTGGCAGGACGGCCAATTCGGCGAAGATGCGGCGTCTTTGTTCGTCTTTGAGGCCGCCGGGCCCGATGCGCAGGTCTCGCCGCAGGCGGTGTTCGAGTTCTTGTTCTTCGGCTTCCGGATTCATTGTGGTTTCGGGTTATTGAAAACTTTCTCGGGACTTTCCGTGCGGCTGCCGAGTGTGCGGCGGAGTTGGCGGAGGGAGTTGTGGATTTGATAGGCGACGGTGCCCTCGGGCTGGCCGGTGATTTCGGCGATCTCGCGGTAGGACATGTCCTGCTGGTAGCGGAGGAGGATCACCTCCCGTTTCTTTGCGGGCAGAGAGCTCACTGCGCGCCATACCTCGCGGGCTGAGTCGCTGCGGGCGAGGGTTTCGGCGGGATCGGGGCCTGGTTCCTGCAGGGCTTCCCAGTCTCCGCTCTCCTCGCGCCGTCGCTTCGACTGGCGCAGGCGGTCGTAAGCGCCATTGCGACAGACGGTGTAGAGCCAGCCCTTTTCGCCGCCTTCGAGTGCATTGGCGTCCTGGCGGCACATTTTCAGGAATGCTTCCTGCACCACATCCCTGGCGCGTTCCCAGTCGCCGCGCAGCAGTCCGGCGACATAATGCACCAGCGCGGACTCATGCTCGCGCAGGGCACCCTCGACCAGAGAGTGCAAATTTCCTTCGACACTGGGCTTCTTTTCCGCCATGGGTATTTGGGTTTCCGAAGGGGCCGCCACACGCCCTTCTGGAGATGGTAACGTTCGGAACGGCGGATTTCTTGGCATTTTTTGCCTGCGAAAGCACGCCGGGCACGGCCTTCGGGGAGCGGGGCGGCATCTGCGGGGTGGCGCGGTGGCGACCATTCGTCGTTGACGATTCGCGAAAAGGAGCTTTTTGTGTTTACAACCCCATAGAACGATGAAATCCAAGCCCGTAGTCCGCGCCGCCGCCCCTCAAGGCTTCACCTTGATTGAGCTACTTGTCACCATTGTGATTGTCGGGATTCTCATCGCTGTGGGCTTTGGAGCGTTCAACCGCAGCGTGCTCAAGGCGCGCCAGGTGGAAACGCAGTCACTCGGGCGCACACTTGGCATTGGAATTGGCAACTACATGGCTGAGAATTTTCGGCCGCCCAATCCGCCCAGCAAGGACGACTGGGACACCGTGTATGGTGATCCTGGCGGCCTTTATGATACGTCGTTTCTGATTGCGGTGCTCACTGGGGGCGAGGGCTCGTTTCAAGAGCCCGATGGCAGTGGGGATCCGGTGGATGTCGGGCGTCTTAATCCCAACCGCGCGCAGTTTATCGATTTGCCAGTGGTCCAACAGCCGCGCACGGGTGTCTGGGAGGAGGACGGGCGCCTTTACGACAGCTGGGGCCGGGAGCTGATGATTGTCATCAATTCAAGGTATCAGGACACCCAGGAGAACGACGGTCAGCGCGATGAGATTCTTCATTCGTGGGGGCTTCTGGATTATGTTGACACGAATCCCGGCATACGTTCTTGGGCATTTATTTCGATGGGTGCGGATGGATTGAAGGGCCGTGAGATGGAGGAGAACCTCTTCGAGGGGAACACCACCTTCTCCGGCAGCGACGATGTCATTTCATGGTGAGTGCGCGCCTACCGTTCCGCTCCGTTCCTATTCTTAATCTACCCTTTGGATACCGCCCCTTTTGATGCCGCCAATTTTCACAAATTCATTCCAACCCACTACCCAAGCTTTGTTTACGAATACTCGCCGCCTCAAGTCATCTCTCCGCCTCCGGAAATCCGGTCATTTTCCTCTTTCGCTGACGCGGCCCCGCAGCGGTGCGGGTTCTGGGCTTGGCGGTTTCACTCTGATTGAGCTGCTGGTGACGATTGTGATTGTCGGCATACTTGTCGCCGTTGGCTTTGGAGCGTTCAACCGCGGGATTTTGAAGGCGAGGCAGGTGGAGACGCAATCGCTGGGGCGCACCGTGGGGATCGGCATCGACAATTTCCGTGCGGAGAATTTCCGGCCGCCCAATCCGCCTTTCCGCGATGACTTCGACACGGTGTATGGGGCACCGGACAGCGACCTTGACACGGGCTTTTTGGTTGCCGTGCTTATGGGCCGCGAAGGGTCATTCCAGCTTCCCGGGGGTGGCGATCCAGTCGATGCGGCCGATATAAACCCCAATCGAACCGAGTTCGTCGATCTGCCTGTGGTCACGCAGCCACGCATCGGGGTGTGGCAGGAGAACGGCCGACTCTACGACAGCTGGGGCCGCCAGTTGATGTTCGTCATCAATTCCCGCTATCAGGAATTTAGAGAGAACAATGGCGAGCGGGACGAGATTCTTTTCTCCTGGGGGCTGCTGGAATATGTCGACACCAGTCCGGGGATCCGTGCCTGGGCGTTTATTTCCATGGGGGCCGATGGTCTCAAAGGAAGGGAAATGAGCGAGAACTACAATGAGCCGAACACCACATACTCGGGCAGCGACGATGTGATCTCATGGTAGCGGCGGCCGGGGTGCCGGGGGCATTTTGTGGCGAGACGGAAGGCTGGGTGGTTACGAAGCGGTTTCCGTTTCGCTCCGCTTTGGCCAGAGCCTTCCACAGGCGAAAGTGAGCAGGGTCATAGCCGGCCAGGCCCATGCTGTGGCGATGGTGGTGCGAGGTGAGCCGGTGGCGCCGTCTTCGAGGTGGTAGGAGGGCAGGGCGGCGAGCCAGGAAATGTCTATCCCGGCGGCTTCGACGAGTACCCAGACATCCATACGGAGGAACAAGGTGGCGAGGAGGGAGAGGCAGGTGCCGACGACGAGGCCGGTGCGTGAGGCTTCGCCGACCAGTGCGCAGAGCATGATGCCGAGTAGCGGGCCGACGGTGTAGGCTGTCATGCCGAAGGCCAGCGGCAGGATGGGCAGCTGCTGGACTTCGCGAGCGTAGTTGAGCACCAGCGTGAACAAAGTCATGACTACGCCCCAGAAGACGACCAGGAGTTTTGCCTTGATCACCAGATTGAGTTTCTCCAATTCGGCATCGCTCTTTCGCTCGGGGTGGTAGAATAGGCTGAGAGTGGTCTGGCTGAGTGCGGCGAGGATGGAGTCGAGGCTGGAGATGGCGGCGGCGAAGATGCCGGCCAGCACGAGTCCGCTGAGCCCCACCGGCAGCACGGTGGTGATCCAGATGGGGAATACATAGTCGCCGGTGCCGGGCGAGGGCATGCGCACGTTTGAGATTTCGGTGCCGTCTTTGTTTGCCAGCAGGGGGGCGTTTTCCATTGAGGCCAGCGCGGTGGCGGCGTCGTCTCCTTCGAAGAGAATGACCGCTTCGGTGGCGGTGAAGGGGTTGTTGTGGTAGTGGACGAACAGGGCCGCGCCGACCATCATCATGAGCAGCGCGATCAGTTGCCCGCCGCAGCTCCAGACCAGGGCCTTGGCGGCGGCCTTGGCATTGCGGCAGCAGAACATCCGCTGGGCGTTGAGTTGGTCGACACCGAAGACGCTCACGTTCTGGAATGGCACGGCGAGCAGGGCCACCCAGAGGGTGAATTCCAGATCGGCGCGCAGGCGTGTATCCCAAAGATCCAGTCGTGAATAGCGGGAAGCCGTTTCCCAGAATTCGGCAAAGCCGCCCCCGAGCGAGCCGATGATCCAGATCAGGGCCATCAAGCCGCCTGCGACAAACAGGAAAAACTGCATCACATCGGTCCAGATCACCGTGCGCATTCCGCCCATTAGCGTCCACAGCACGGCGAAGGCTCCGATGATGGCGATGCACCATTCGAGGTCGAGTCCGGTGACGACTCGCAGCGGGAGAGCGGCGACCAGCACGCGGACGCTTTGCCCGAGGATGGCGCCGAGGCTGAAGAGGACGGTGGTCAGTGCCTTGATCCGCCCGCCGAGGCGGCGGCCCATGTAGTCGTAGGGGCTGTAGATTTCCTGCTCGTAGTAGACGCGGATGAAATACCGCGCCACGATCAGGCGACCGATGATCGAGCCGATGGCCCATTGCAGGTAGGTGAAGTCGCCATTCATGGCGAAGATCATGGCGGGCACACCGATGAAGGTGATGCCGCTGATCTCTGTGGCGATGATCGACCCGCTGACGGCCGGCCACGGCAGCGACCGCCCGCCAAGGAAAAAGTCGCGGATGCCGGCCTGGCGTCCGCGCATGCGGTGGCCCACCCATGTGGTTAGCAACAGGTAGCCGAAGAGCACCGACCAGTCGATCCAGGTAAAGTGGATGTGGGTGCCCGCATTCATGATGAACGTTCTCCTTTCTCGGGCGGCGATGGCACGCTGCGCACGGCTTCCAGAAAATCCTTCACGGCGGCGAGGTCCTTGATTCCCGGCTCGCTCTCGACGCCGCTTGCCACATCGACCAGAGCCGGGCGCACGCATGCGATTGCCGCCGCCACGTTCTTTGGCGTGAGGCCTCCGGAGAGTCCTAGTTTCAGGCTTGGTGCCTGTTGCCAGGCCTGCAGGACCAGGTCACCGTCGAGCAGGCGGCCCGTGCCCCCGAAGACGCCGGGGGCGAAGGCATCCGCGAGCACCCAAGGTGTGCCGAGGGTGGCGGCGTGGCGCAGGTCGTCGGGGTGTTTGATGCCGACGGCCTTGATGACGGGGATGCCATTTCTGAGGAGGCTTTTCACCAGGGCGGCGCTCTCGTTGCCGTGGAGCTGGGCGACTTGAGCCGCGCCGTTTTCCACCACTTCGCGCACCTCAGCCTCGGTCGGCTCGACAAACACTCCGACGCGAATGACTTGGGCAGGCAGGTCGGCCGCCCAGCGGGCTGCCTCTCCGGCCTGCACAACGCGTTTCGAGCCGGGCCAGAAATTCAGCCCCACCGCGTCGACGCCGAGCGCGGCGACGGCCGCCAGATTTCGTCCGTCGCGGAACCCGCAGATTTTCACCGTCGGGTTCTCGCCCGCGCGCTCGAATAAAGGCAGCTCGGGCATGGCCATGATGATACGGGCTCGCGCCGGGAGGGGTGTGATCGTAGCTGCCTGCGCCGCTTAGCTGGCGTCGAGCGTGCGGTTCCAAGCTTTGATCTGATCTTCCTGCTCGGCAAAGAGCGCCGCCGTGTCGTCGACAATCTCAACCGACTCGATGCGGTCGCCCTGCTCGATGGCATTGATCACGTCCTGCCCGGCGGTCGTTTCACCGAACACCGAGTGCTTCATATCCAGCCAGGCGGTGGGCACGTGGGTGATGAAAAACTGGGAGCCGTTTGTGTTGGGGCCGGCATTGGCCATCGAGAAAATGCCCGGCTTGTCATGCCGCAAATGCGGGCGGAACTCATCCTCGAAACGGTAGCCCGGCCCGCCCCGTCCGGTGCCGGTGGGGTCGCCGCACTGCACCATGAAATCTGGAATCACGCGGTGAAAGGTGATGCCGTCGTAGTAGCCGCGGCTTGCGAGGTTGAGCCAGTTGGCCACGGTCACGGGCACATCGGAGGCGAAAAGGGTCGCCTCGATGGCTCCCCGGTTGGTTTTGATGCGGATGCGGATATTTTCTGCCATAGGGGGCCTCATTTACCCCGGTTCCGCCAGCCGCGCAAGGGCGGACCCGCGCGCATCGAAAAACGACCGCAGACGAGAGAACACCTGCTCGGGGGTCCAGCCTTCGCGCCGAAGCTGTTCAAGAGTCACCGACTGGTTGCGCTTGGCAAAGCGGCGGCCCTGCTCGTCGGTGACCAGGGGGTGGTGTTCGTATTCCGGCTCGGGCAGGGCCAGCGCTCCTTGCAGCAGGCGTTGCACAGGTGTGCATGGTGCGAGATCCTCGCCGCGCGTGACGAGCGTCACACCCTGCGCGGCGTCGTCCACTACCACGGCCAGGTGGTAGCTTGAAATGGCGTCCTTTCGCGCCAGCACGACATCGTCCGGCTCGGTGTTCGTCGCCTCATCTTGCCCTCCGCATCCCAGTTCACGCCAGCTTGGCATCGCTTGGCCAGCCA
>SLCJ01000397.1 GCA_007125835.1 Verrucomicrobiales bacterium
ACTTCAAGAAAAAGCAAGTCTTTTTTCTGCGGCTGGGCGAATTTTTGCCCGGGGTTGTCGATCCGGGGTTCGAGAGGGCGAGAGGGCGAGAGGGCGTGAGGGCGTGAGGGCGTGAGGGCGAGAGGGCGTGAGGGCGAGAGGGCGAGAGGGCGTGAGGGCGAGAGGGCGAGAGGGCGAACCTCCTTTTTCGCGCGAGGATGAGGGGGAAAATGGGGAGGAGCTTCGCGCCAGGCCATTTGCTATCTCATCCTCGGGCGATGATGTATCGCCCCTCCTTGGGCGAGCTGTCTCGGTGCTTGAGAGATGCGGTCCCCAAGGAGCGGCGAACCTGCTTCGCCGATGCGGATGAGGGGGAATTCCATTCCACCCAACTCCATGACCTATGCCTTTTCTACGGGGGGAGGTCAGGACTATTGAAGCTGGACCGAGGTCGTCGCTTTGTCAGAAGAATCAGCTGGCGACGAGCTGCCTGGTGGGGGCTGCGGCTTCGATGAGATCGCGCAGGTTGGCGACGAAGCGGTTGGCGACGGTGTCCCAGGAAAGAGGGAGGGCGGACGCGCGGGCGGCTTTGCGCATCGCGTCGCGGTTGGGGGAGGTGAGGGCCTGCCGGGCGAGGGCGAGGAGTGCGGATGGGTCGGACAAGGGGGCTTTCCATCCGCTGGTGCCGTGGGCGATGTGAAGTTTGGCGGCGGCGTAGTCGAAGGCGATGGGGGGGAGTCCGCTGGCGAGGGCCTCGATGATCACATTGCCGAAGGTCTCAGTGGTGGAGGGGAAGGCAAACAGGTCGGCGGAGGCGTAGCAGGCGGCGAGGGCCTCGCCGCGCAGGGCTCCGGTAAAATAGATCCACGGGTGCGAGGCCTTGAGGCGCTCGAGTTTGGGGCCATCGCCGACGACGACTGCGGAGAACCGGCGTCCGGCTCTTTGTTCGTGGGCGGCCATGGTTTCGAAAAGCGAGACCAGCAGATCGAGGTTTTTTTCCGGGGCGATGCGTCCGACAAAGAGGGCGGCGGTTTCGTCGAGGGTGTCGCCGCAGAGCCCCCAGGAGCGGCGGAGGGCGGGATCGCGTCGCGCCGGATGGAAGAGGAAGGTATCGACGCCGCGGCCGAGGACGCGCACGTTGTGGTATCCTTGGGCGGTCAGTTCAGAGGCGAGTTCGGCGGAGGGGGCGAAGGTGGCGTCGGTGCGGTTGTGAAGGTGCTTGAGGTATTCGCCGGCGAGGTGCTGCAGGGCCGGGACCCGGTAGTCCTTCATGTAGTGATCGAAGCGGGTGTGGAAACCGGAAGCCACGGGAATTCCCAGCCTCCGGGCGGCGATGATAGCGGAAGCCCCCAGCGGGCTCTCGGTGGCCACGTAAACAATGTCCGGGCGGGTGGTTTTCCAATATCGGGTGAGCGCGTGGCGAGCGGGCATGCCGAGGCGCAGGCCTGGGTAGCCAGGCAGCGGGGAGGAGAAGATCAGCGGCATTGGGAATGCCTGGCTCTGCTGGGTGAGCAGGCCTTCGCGGCGAACCTCTCGGGCCAGAGCGTCCGGCAAAATCAGGCCCACCTCATGTCCGGCTTTTTCGAGCAGGCGCCCGAGGCGGTGGAGCGTGTTGGCGACACCGTTGATGTCCGGCGGGTAGGTGTCGGTGACCAAGTCGATGTGCAAAGGCTGTGACAAAGCGGCGGAGGGTCGTTGGCGATGCGTAAAGGATTCGGGTAATTCGTGCGTGGGGCAAGTGACAAAATCCTTGCATGCGGGAGCTGGTGCGCTAGAATAGCCTCCCTCCCGCCGGAACCGGGCATGGCGAGCTTCAGAATCCGCCCGTGCATCCTTTCCGCCGCAACAGCCCTGCTTCCCAGACCATGAGAAAAGAAATCCATCCCAAGTACGTGGAAACGACGATCACCTGCACTTGCGGGGCGGTATATCACACGCGGTCGACGGTTCCCGAGTTGAAGATTAGTATCTGCGCGGCCTGCCACCCGTTCTTCACGGGCGAGCAGCGTTTCGTCGACACCGCAGGCCGGGTCGAGAAATTTGCGCGTCGCTTCGGCTCGTCGACGCTTCGCCGCGCGAAGCCGAAGCTTTCGGCGAACTAATCGGGGACGGCGCCACATTGCCGGGCGCGGATTCCCCCACATTGGCGTGCTTGGATTGTGGCGTGCCTGTGGTGTGTCCGTTCCGGCGGCGCATCCGCAGCGACGTTTATGGACCTGGCGGCCTTGGTAGCAAAACGGCGGGACCGGCTCGGCGAGTTGGAGGCCCGCATGGCCGACCCCTCGTTTTTCGACGACCCCGCGTCCGCGCGTGGCGTTACGCGCGAGCACAGCAGGGTTACCGATCTGGTTGAGTTGTGGCGGCGCTATGAGGATGCGGCCGAGCGCTTGGAGGGCAATCGCGGGCTGGTGCGCGACAGCGAGGGGGATGAGGAATTGGTGGCGATGGCGGAGGCCGAAATCCCGGACCTGGAGGCTGAGGTCGCAAAGCTCGAAAAAGAGGTGCGATACGCCCTGCTGCCACGCGACGAGGAGGAAGACCGCGACGCAATCCTTGAGGTGCGTGCGGGCACGGGAGGCGACGAGGCATCGCTGTTTGCCGCCGACCTTGCGCGGATGTATCAGCGCTATGCCGAAGGGCGCGGGTGGAAAGTGGAGTGGCTGGATGTGTCGCCCTCGGAGGTGGGGGGATTCAAAGAGGCTTCGCTGCGGGTCGTCGGCGGGGAGGTGTTCCGGTTTTTGAAGTATGAGAGCGGTGTGCACCGCGTGCAGCGGGTGCCCGAGACGGAGGCGCAGGGGCGCGTGCATACTTCGACGGCGACGGTAGCGGTGCTGCCGGAGGCCGAGGAGGTCGATGTCGAACTACGCTCCGAAGACCTACGCATCGAGGTGTGCCGCTCGGGAGGCGCGGGCGGCCAGCACGTGAATCGGACCGAATCTGCGGTGCAGGTTTTCCATTTGCCCAGCGGGCTGATGGTGCGTTGCGAGGAGGGGCGCAGCCAGGGCCGCAACAAGGAGAAAGCCCTGACCATCCTGCGCAGTAAGTTGCTGGAGCGGAAACTCCACGAGCGCGACGCAGCGTATTCTGATCAGAGGCGGCGGTTGATTGGCGGCGGCGGACGGGAGGAAAAAATCCGCACCTACAATTTCCCGCAGAACCGCGTGACGGACCACCGCATCGGCCTGACTCTCTATAGCCTCGACCGCATACTCGCCGGCGACATCGAGCCCTTGGTCGATGGCCTGCAGGAGGCGGAAATGGCCGAAAGAATCCGCGAACTGGAGGGGCAGGCATGAGCGGCGGCAGCGACAAACTGATTTCCATCAAGGAGACCATCGCCTCCGGAGCCGGATGGCTTGAGTCGCGCGGCGTGCCGGAGGCGCGGCTCAATGTCGAGCACATGCTCGCCCACGTGCTGGGCTGCCGCCGCCTGGATCTGTATCTTCAATTCGACCGCCCGCTGATGGAAAACGAACTGGAGCCCCTGCGCCTGATGATGCGCCGCCGCGCCGCCCGGGAGCCCCTGCAACATATCCTCGGCACGGTGGAATTCGCGGGGAGGACGTTTCACTGTGATGCGCGCGCCCTGGTGCCGCGTCCGGAGACCGAGGAACTGGCGACGCGGGTGGTGGCGATGCTGCCGGAGGGATTCGGCGGCAGGGTGCTCGACATGGGATGTGGCAGCGGCGTGTTGGGATTGACGGTGGCGGCGGCCTTCCCCGCGTGCCGCTTGGTGCTGGCGGATGTCTCGCAGGAGGCGCTGGCGCTGGCGCAGGAGAATGCGCTGGCGCTGGAGTCGGCGGAGGATTCGGAGTCGGAATCGGCCTCTGGAAAGTTTGATTTTGTGCGCACGGATTTGTTTGATTCTCTGGATGGGCGGTTTGATGTGGTGCTGGCAAATTTGCCCTACATTCCCACAGACGAGATCGCCGGGTTGGAGGAAGAAGTGCGCCGCGACCCGGTGACCGCTCTGGACGGCGGTGCCGACGGGCTCGACATCATCCGCCGCTTTGCGCAGGGCCTGCCGTCGGCTTTGGAGGAGGGCGGTTTCGCCGCGCTGGAGGTCGGCGAGGGACAGGCGGAGGCGGTGGCCGCCTTGCTTGAGGCCGCAGGATGCGGCGGTGCCCACGTCGAACGCGATGCCTCCGGGCGGGGGCGCTTTGTGATCACCGCGCCTCTAGGCGGCCCGTCGAGCACCGCTGGGGGCTGAAAAAATTCATTTCACGACACGACATCTCAATGGACAAGCTACTGGTACACGGAGGACACCCGCTGCGCGGTGTGGTGACGATTTCGGGATCGAAGAATGCCTCGCTGCCCATCCTCGCGGCGACACTGCTCACGGACGAACCCTGCATCATCCGGCGCGTGCCCGATGTGAGCGATGCCAACTACATGCTGCAGATCCTGCAGAATTTGGGGGCTTCGGTGGAGCGTTCCAGCGGCACGGTGCGGATCGAGGCGGAGGACATCCGCCCCGTGGCTCCCTACGATTTGGTGCGCAAGATGCGCGCCTCCATCTGTGTGATGGGTCCGCTGCTGGCGCGGCTGGGCGAGGTGACCGTCTCGCTGCCAGGCGGCTGCGTGATCGGCGACCGTCCGGTGGATTTGCACCTGCGGGCGATGGAGGCCCTCGGGGCGCAGGTGGAGGTAGAGTCGGGCAATGTGATCGTGCGTGCGCCGGATGGGTTGCGCGGTGCCGAGGTGAATCTACGCGGCAAACACGGCACCACAGTGCTTGGCACTGACAATTTGATGATGGCGGCAGTGCTTGCCGAGGGGGTGACGGTGATCGAAGGGGCGGCGGCCGAACCGGAGGTCGCCGACCTCGCGGATTTTCTCATCGGAATGGGCGCGAAGATCGAAGGTGCGGGCTCCCAGAGAATCGAAATCGAAGGCGTGTCCCGCCTCGGCGGCACCGAACACGCGGTGATCCCGGACCGGATTGAAGCCGGCACATTCATGGTGGCCGCCGCCCTTGCTGGCGAGGAAGTAGAGCTGCGGCGCGTCCTGCCCCGCCAGGTCGTGGCCGTAACCGAAGTGCTGCGCGCGGCAGGACATGATGTGATCGAGGGCGAGGGGCGGATCACCGTGCGGCGAGGCAGCGACCCCAAGGGAGCGCGCATCGTCACCGAACCCTACCCCGGATTCCCCACCGACATGCAGGCCCAGATGTGCGCGCTTTTCGCCACCACGCCGGGGATCAGCGTGGTCACCGAGACCGTGTTCCCCGAACGCTTCATGCATGTGGCCGAAATGAAGCGCATGGGCGCGAAGATGGAGCGGACGGGTGGCACCGTGGTGATCGAGGGCGTGGAGGCGCTGAGCGGCGCGCCGGTGATGGCGAGCGACCTCCGCGCCTCGGCCGCCCTGGTGCTGGCCGGACTGGCCGCCCACGGCACCACCGAGATCAACCGCCTCTACCACATCGATCGGGGCTACGAGCACATCGACGACAAGCTCCAGGCTCTCGGAGCCGAGGTCGAGCGACGCAAGGACTGACCAACTCTTTCAGACCTGCGGCGTGGGTTGGAGATTCCCCTTGATCTTGAAAAGTGTGGGGTGTAAGTTCGCCGCCGCTTCCTTTATAGAGGCGGATTTTCACCACATCCCTACCCAATCCATGTCAGTTGCCATTCGTTTGCGCCGGGAAGGCGCCAAGAACCGCCCTTATTACCGCATTGTTGTCGCCGACTCGCGCAGTCGTCGCGAAGGGCCGTTTATCGAGCAGATCGGAACCTATGACCCCCTGATTGCCGGGCGGAATTGGGAAATCGACCTCGAAAAAGCCGATTCCTGGGTGGGCAAAGGTGCCAAGCCGTCCAAAACGGTGGGCAACATCATGAAGTGGGCGCGCCAAGGTGCCGCCAGCGCCGAATCCTGATGCCGACCCGCGATGCTGCAACTCCAAGGTTGCAGTGGCCTGTTGGGGCCGGGCCGCGCGGCCCCGGAGAAAGCCGCACTGCGAAACTGATCTGACGATGGAAGCCGGAAAATCGATCCAGGAATTTCTTGAATTCGTCATCGCCGGGCTCATCGAGGCCCGCGACAAGGCGTCGATCACCCATCGCGAGGAAGGCAACGGACGCCTGATTTTCGACATCCGCCTTGAGGATGAGGATGTCGGCCGCATTGTCGGCAAAAACGGGTATGTGATCAGTTCGATCCGCAGCCTGGCCGACGCCGCAGCGGAAAAACACAACGTGCGCGTGCGGATTCGCCTGCACTCGCTCTCGGAAGAAGGCGAAGCCCGCGAAGTGCGAGAGTGATAAGGGGGGCGGGTTAGTTCCCAGCAAGGACCAGCGATCGCCATCGAGGGGGACGTGCCTAGTTCTTGCGCAAATAGGGAGCCCTCTCTCTCCAGTGGGGGGAAGTGAATGTGGTGGAAAATGAAGAGGCCCTTCCGTCCCACCCATTCGCTTCCCCATTCACAGCCACGATATGTCGTGGCTCCGGAACGCTTCGTGTGTGGTTGAGGTGAATGGTAGGCGCTGACTGCCAGACCATCTCACCATTCGCGTGAGCGCAGCGGGCAGCGGTCCTTCTGACCGATCCCATCCCCGATTGCCGCTTTTATTTGCCGGAGCAAGGCTCCGAATGGTTTGGACTTTTTGGGCGCGAGAACCTGCCAAGAGGTTGGCCTTGGTCTGTGATTTGTTTCTAGTAAAAATTGGCAGGCAACTATTGCATTGCAGCATCCCCTGTAGCGGCTGTCTGCGACTGTCGGACTTTTTCCCGCCCTGACGGCATGAGCCCACTTTAATCCCCAGCTCGCCGCAAAGCACCTTCCCCGAGTTATTTCCAAAAATGATCCAACTTTTGACTTGCCAAAAGAACCGATTACCGGATACAATGACCCCATGAGCCAAATCGGCCAGCGCAAAACCCTCCTCACCTCCGGCAACGTCCACCCGCCAACCGATCGCGGATGGGGCCGGGTCTACGATGTCCTCGACCA
>SLCJ01000182.1 GCA_007125835.1 Verrucomicrobiales bacterium
CTCGCCACCCAAACCGGTGCCCCCGAGGTGTTCCAGCACGACATGATTTATGAGGTCAACCACTTCCTGTGGGATGATTTCTTCCTCTCGTCCATCCCCTACAGCCGCGGCGGATCGTCCACCCAAATCACGTGGAACCCCGCAGACCCACTTCCCAACAGCCGCCACGTGCTCAACCCCTGGATGGGAATAAACCAGGAAACCCTGCGCCAGTGGCTCTCCAATCCGCCCGCTCCCTATGCCTCCGCCAACCGCAGCGCCTACCCCTTCCACCACGCCGCCTATTTCCTGATGAAGGACGGAGCCTTCAACGTGAACTCCACCTCCGTTGAGGCGTGGCGCGCCGTATTCTCCGCACTGCGCGACACCCCCCGCCCCACTCTCGACTCCAGCGCCGGGGTGGAAGGCATGTTCAGCCGCCTTCTGGTACCCCACACCAGCGAGCCAGCGCAAGCACACAATTCGGCTGGCACATGGCAGAGTGGACGCCAGCTCACGGATCAAGAGATCGGGCGCCTTGCCGAGGCTATGGTCGACGAAGTCAGGCTGCGCGGCCCCTTCCTCAGTATGGGCGATTTCGTCAACCGTAGATTGAAGCCCGGCATGCCCCTCGACCCGCGCCGCGGCCATCACCCAGACGACACCAGCGTTCGCGGTGCGCTGCAAGCCGCCATCGAACGCGCCGGGCTGAACAGCAGGCTCCAGCGCTCCACCCCAAACTACCAAACCGACCGCACCGACGCCCAACGTGGCGGCGGAGGCATCGCGATCCCCGACCATGACGCCATGGTGGAATGGAAACTCTACGGTGCACCGGGATACCTGACCCAGGCCGACGTCCTGCAGGCCATCGGTCCGCAGTTGACCGCCCGGGGCGACACCTTCGTCATCCGGGTCTATGGTGAGAAAAAGGCCGACAATGGCCGTGTGCTCGCCACCGCCTGGGCCGAAGCCGTCGTCCAGCGCCTGCCTGACTACGTCGATGCCGCGCCGATCGACGACTTCTCAGGAAACAGTGGCGGAAACCATCCCGCCGAAGCCTTCGTCATCGACACTCGCGACCGCACCGGGGCCCAGACGGGCGTGCTTGCGGAAAATCCGAACATAAGCGACATTAACCGACGCTTCGGTAGACAGTTCACCATCCGCTCCTTCCGCTGGCTCTCTCAAGATGAAATTTAACCTATCCATTCTTTCCTTTGCCATCCTCCTTCCCCTCGGGCACGCCCCCGCCCAACAGAACGAGGGCCAGCCCGGCCGCGGGGATTCCGCAATCACCCGCGTCAGCGTGATTGCGATAGGTGATCCGCCGGAGCCACGGATGGACATCCAGGGGGAGTTCCGCGTGCTTGTCGACGTGCCCGAATCCGAATACCCGCCGCAGCGCCTTTTTGTTCCCCAACGGGGCAGCTCACGCGAGGAGGTATTCATCGGCATGAACGCGCCATCCTCCCAGTTTGAATACCGCGGTCCGAGCACCCTGCGCCTTCAAGAGCGCCGCGAACGGGGGGAGGGGAATTTTTCTTACTCCGACTACGCGGACGTCAACCTGGCGGCTCCCGGCCAGGATTCCACCATCGTTTTGATGCGCTCCCGCCCTGGAGCCTCGTGGCGCAGTGCCCCCCGAAGCATGGTGTTCCGCAACGACACCGAGAGCTTCCCTCTCGGCACCGCCCGCATCTTCAATTTCTCGTCCAAACCCCTGATTTTCAGAGTTGGCGATGGCGAGCCTTTCGGCCTCAACCCACGTGCAGTACGGGTCGTCCCTGTGTCTGGAGAGATTTTTCTCTACTCCATTGCTTGGCTCGACAACGACGAACCCCAGATCATCGCCCAGGACCACGCTTCAGCATTCCAGAACGGCGACAGGATCAATCTAGTCGCCTACGACACCGATTCGAATAACCCGAACGCCCGCAGTGAGCCTATCCGCTTCAGCACCTACTTCGAATTCGCGCCCTACAGCGGCGGCAGCGGCGAAACACCCGATGAAGGCGACTCCGCTGACGAGCAATAGGGACAGACGGTGAATCTAGATTGCCTCCGGCCGCTCGGCAGCTTGTGCGGGCGGACGCAGCTTCTCTTCTTCTACACCCGCCCCTCGTAATCCATCAAGACGGACCAGAGGCCGCGCAGTGTGAGTCCGGGATCATGCCGGACATTCAGATCGCCCAGTCCCTCCAGCGCATCAAGGACGGCCGCGCCGTCGCCACCGGTAACCAGGACTTTTTCCACTGGATAACCGTGCTCGGCGAGCCACTCCATCTGGGCCGGAACGAGCTCCCTCACCATGCCGCGGAATCCATGGCGGAGACCTGCGCCAATCGCCCGAACGGTGGGGTTCTCCACGGCATCCGGCTGAAATTCCCTCACCTGCCGGGCGCCGACCTCCGGCAGCCGGTCCGCCATCCGCCCCAACGCTGCTCCCATCACATCAATCCCGGGAGCGATCGCCCCTCCGGGGAATCTTGGCGGCTTACCCGGGATGAGAGGATCAAAGGTCACGGCCGTGCCAGCATCGATCACGATCACCGCTCCCTCCGGATCATCCGCCGCCGCGCCCCGCAGATTGGCCAGGCGGTCTGTTCCAATCACTTCCGGGTGCGCATGGTCTCGCAAGTCCAGCCCAGCATTGCGATGGTCAAGCATGAAACCTGGCAGCCCGCCCAACACCTCGCACCAATGCTCCAGAACACGTGCACCATCGCGGCGCACACTGCAGATAGCCACGCCGCACAGGCGGCCGGCCGCTCCACCAAGTTCGCCCGCCAACCCGCGCTCCCAATCCGCCAGTCCCTCGCTCTCCGCCACAAGGCGCAGCCTCTGGAAAGACCCTTGGGCACCCAAGGCGAATTTGGTGAATCGGTTCGAATGGTCGATCAGCAGCCACATGAACTCGGAGAAGGTTTCTGCCTATCCGGACGCGCCTCCGTCGGCCATGAACAGGGCACCCACCACACTGAAGGCGTGGGCCTGCAGGCGCCCGCCCATCGGCGCAAATTCGCCGTTGGCAAAACATCCCGCCAACGGAAAACGCCCCAACAAATCCGCCAACAGCCCGGCATCATGATCCGGGCTCTGGAAAAAACCCGTGCCGCGGCCCAAGCAGGGAAACAAAAGACCCGCAACCGGCCCCTCGGAACCGGCCCGGCGGGCGAGGCCCTCCAGCTCCCGCCGCCACACTTCATCCGCACGCCCCGGATCTCGAAGATGAAAGCTCAAGGTCTGTCCGACACGGGGCTGGCACGCCACAGCAAGGGCTCCACTCCCCTCGTCGGCTCCCAGAATCGGCCGCACCACCACCTCTCCCGGCTCTTTTTCCGAAGCCGCCAGCCCCACATGCAGCGCCCCCTGCTTGAGCAAGCCATCGCCACCCTTCCTTCTCGCATCCTCCAACACTTCCTCAAGCCGCGCATACGCCGGCATACCACCCAGACTCAACACCGAGTTTCCATGCACTCCGGTCACCACATAGGGAAACCCCACCGCCCGGCTCGATGCCCCGTGCACACCAAGCACCCTCACCGCACCTCCGAAATGGATTGCCAAGGCCGCCGCGTCCGAGACACCCTTCTCCGTAAACAAAAACATCGACGCCGGATCCATCCCGCCGCTCGCCAGCCCGCCGAAAGCCGGCCTCCCGGGGTATAGCTTGTTCCACTCGACCAGCCACGGGTCTGCGGCCAGCCTCACCGGACTGCCCAACAAAACCGCTGCCGACCCCTCCACCGGTCGCTCCGGCCACCGCTCCGGATTCGCACTCCACTCCTCGACCCGGATCGTCGCCTCCGGCAGGCGCAAGGCCAACAGTGAGCATCCCGGCACCGACTCCGACTCGCCCCCGGTTGCCACCAGGCCGGCGGCGGAGCAACCCACCACATGCGGACATCGCAGGCCAATCTGCACCACCTCCACCAGCTCCGCGAGATGCGGAGACCAATCCGGGGACACAAACACAAAGGCCACATCCGCCATCCCTCCTATGCGGCGGCGAAGATCATCCACTGCGGCTTCGAGTTTCTCCTCACACCACGTGTCAAGCAAAAGCCGGGAGGCCGCACGGGCCTTTTCTGGGGGGCGGGTCGTCATGTCGTTGTCTTCACTACTGCCATACGGCCCAGCCCACCGTGCCAGGAGCGGGACTCGAACCCGCACGGGCAAGCCCACCAGTTCCTAAGACTGGCGCGTCTACCAATTTCGCCATCCTGGCTTGGATCGCCGGCCGCCGGGGCCGCTCCACAGTATGCCCCCTTTTCCCTCCACACGCAAGCCAAGCCACCGCCAAAAAAACTATCACCCTACTCACACCGCACACCCGCCCGCCGAAACCGCTCACGGGCCGCCTCCGTCTCCTCATCACCCGCCGGCGGGGTGTCCGCCAGTGGATACGTCTTGCCCAAACTCTCCCACTTCGCGCGCCCGAGTTGATGGAACGGCAGCACCTCCGCCTTCTCCACGGCATCACCCAACTCCGCCGTGATGGCCGCCACACCATCGATGTTCCCGGCCTCGTCGGTCAAACCGGGAACCAAAACGAACCTCACCCACATCCGCTTCCCCGCTGCCGCAAGGCGCCGCGCGAAATCCAACGTCGGCTGCAACTCCACTCCGGTCACCCGCCGATACGTGTCCGGATCACTCGATTTGATGTCCAACAGCCACAAGTCGGTCAAGTCCAGAATTTCACTGTCGGCATTCACCCCTAAAAACCCGGACGTATCCACCGCCGTGTGCAGCCCCATCTCCCGGCAGCCCCGCAACAGAGCCCGGAGAAAGCGGGGCTGCATCATGGGCTCGCCACCACTGAATGTCACGCCACCCCGCCGCAAAAACGGACGCTGCCGCCTCACATCCTCAAGCACCGACTCCACCGTCCGGAAATCGCCATGGCTAGAGCAGGCCGTGTCCGGATTGTGGCAGTAGACGCAGCGTAATGGGCAGCCCGCAAGAAACACGACAAACCGCACTCCCGGTCCGTCGATCATGCCCGCACTTTCCACCGAGTGAACGTGGCCCGCCGCAGCGGAGGCACGTTCCTTCATTGCTTGATCGTTTATTTCACTCATTCCATTCAAACCGCGCACCGGGTAGGGGGAAATCCGGACGAAACCACCGCATCCACTCATCGCGTGCGGTGGAACGTGCGCTGGATCACATCGAGCTGCTGCTCGCGCGTCAGCTTCACAAAGTGCACGGCATAACCCGAAACACGCACCGTAAGCTGCGGATACCGCTCCGGATGTTCCATGGCCTCCTCAAGTGTCTCCTTGAGAAACACGTTGACGTTTACATGATGGCCGCCCGATCCGAAATATCCGTCGATCAATTGCGAAAGATTGCGCACGCGCGACAGGTCATCCCGCCCCAGCGCCCCTGGAACAATGCTGAACGTGTAGCTGATACCGTCCAGCGCCTCACTGTACGGAAGCGAAGCCACCGAGGCCATCGAGGCCACCGCGCCCTTCATGTCGCGGCCGTGAAGCGGGTTGGCTCCCGGCGCGAAGGGCTCGCCGACGCGCCTTCCATCCGGTGTGTTTCCTGTTTTCTTTCCATACACCACATTGGATGTGATGGTGAGGATCGACTGCGTGGGCACCGCATCCCGGTAGGGCTTCTGCCTGCGCAGACAATCCATGAACTCACGGCAGCACCAGCGGGCAATCGAATCGGCGCGGTCGTCGTTGTTGCCATAGCTCGGAAACTCGCCCTCGATCTCATAATCCGTCGCCAGGCCCCGCTCGTCCCGCAACACCCGCACCTTCGCGTAACGCATCGCCGAAAGCGAATCCGCCACCACCGAGAGCCCCGCGAAACCACAGGCCATCGTGCGCAGGATATCCCGGTCGTGGAGCGCCATTTGCAGACGCTCGTAGGAATATTTGTCGTGCATGTAGTGAATGATGTTGAGCGCGTTCACATACTGCGCCGCCAGCCATTCCATCATCCGCTTCAGCGCCGCCACCACCTCATCATGGTCGAGCACGTCCGCCGTGATCGGCGCGAACTCCGGCCCCACCTGCTCGCCGGTGATTTCATCACGCCCGCCATTGATTGCGTAGAGCAGGGTTTTTGCGAGATTAACCCGCGCACCAAAAAACTGCATCTGCTTGCCCAGGCGCATGGCCGAGACACAACACGCGATGCCATAGTCATCGCCCCAGTAGTCTCGCATCAGGTCGTCGTTCTCATACTGCACCGAACTGGTCTCAATCGACGTCCTCGAACAAAAATCCTTGAACCCCTCGGGCAACCTCTCAGACCAAAGCACGGTAAGATTCGGCTCCGGAGCCGGTCCAAGATTGTGCAAGGTCTGCAAAAACCGGAAACTACAGCGGGTCACCAGCGTGCGCCCGTCGGTGCCCATGCCACCAATCGACTCCGTGACCCATGTCGGATCACCCGAGAAAAGCTGATTGTAGTCCTCCGTGCGCGCGAATCGCACCAGGCGCAGCTTGATCACCAACTGGTCAACCAGCTCCTGCGCCCCGGTTTCGTCAAGCACGCCCTCCCGCATGTCCCGATCAATGTAGATGTCGAGAAAGGTCGAAACCCTCCCCAGCGACATCGCCGCTCCATTCTGCTCCTTCACGGCGGCCAAATAGGCGAAATACATCCACTGGAAAGCCTCGCGCGCGTTGGTCGCCGGACGCGAAATGTCGAAGCCGTGGGCTTTCGCCATTGCCGCCAGCTCTTTCAGCGCGCGAATCTGCTCCGACAATTCCTCACGCAGACGGATCATCACCTCGTCGAGATTCGCACCGGTGGTATTGTCCTGCTCACGGTGCTTCTCGGCGATCAAGCGATCCACCCCATAAAGTGCCACACGGCGGTAGTCGCCGATAATCCGCCCGCGGCCATAAGCATCCGGCAGGCCGGTGATCACGCCCGCCGACCGACAACGCCGGATCTCCGGGGTGTAGGCATCGAAAACGCCGTCGTTGTGCGTCTTGCGGTGCTTGAAAATTTCCGCTGTTGCGGGATCCACCGTGCCCCCCGCCGATTCGACCGCTGCCTTCGCCATGCGGTATCCGCCAAAAGGCATGAACGCCCGCTTCAAGGGCTTATCCGTCTGAAAGCCGACGATCATTTCCAAGTCGGCGTCGATGGCTCCAGGCGCGTGCGAAGTAATGCCCGACACAATCTTCTCATCCACCTCCAGCACCCCGCCGGCGGCCAGCTCGTCCTCAAGAAGCTTGGTCGTCTTCTTCCACAGCGCCAGTGTGCGCTCCGTCGGCCCCGTGAGAAAACTCTCCTCCCCTTCGAAAGGCGCGTAATTCTTCTGGATGAAATCGCGCACATCAATCGTCTCACGCCACACCCCAGGCTCAAATCCCCGCCAACCATCAATGCTTGCGGATTGTTCCACTTGGTTTTTTGTCTTCATGTCGTGCTCTTCTTACCCCGAAAATGACCGCAGGTCAAGATAAATCGACAAACATGTCTAAATACATGCCTGGCCTCCCCCCGAAAAAGGCATTGAACCGCAAGGGCATGGAGACAGGATGATCCGCATCGTGGATCGTCCTCGCGCTGCGGCAACGGTTCACGGCAGATCGCTGGCATTCTTGAGCGCTGAATCGCTCAAACTTTCCCGCGAAAAGACTCCAGCGTCTCGGCGATGCCCTTCTCCAGGCTGCTTTCGTGCCGGAAACCCGCCGCCAGCAACTTGTCCACCGAGGCACGGGAGTGTCGCACATCGCCGGGACGCTCGTCAAGATGCTGGATTTCCGAGCTGGATCCGGACAGGCGGACAATCATCTCCGCGAGGTCGTTGACCGTGATGCTGCCTCCGTAGCCCACATTGAAGGTGCCATGCAGGTCGGGAGTTTCCGCCGCAAACGAAAGTGCCGCCACAATGTCCTTCACGTGAATGAAATCGCGGGTCTGCCCGCCATCCCCGAAAATCGTCAGCGGCTCGTTGGCGAAAGCCTTGTGCATGAAAATGGGCACTGCCGCCGCATACGCGCTCTTGGGGTCCTGCCTGGGCCCGAACACATTGAAAAACCGCAGCGAAGTGGTGCGGAGGCGTCCCTCGTTGCGGAACATTTCGAGGTAATACTCGCCGTCCAACTTGGTGATCGCATACGGACTCTTCGGCTCAGGCAGCATGTCCTCGGTCTTCGGCACGGTCGGGTTGTCGCCGTAGATCGCCGCGCTGCTGGCGAGCACCAGCTTTTTCGCACCGGTCTCGCTCGCCTCTTCAAGTACCGTGAGCAGACCATTCACGTTGATCTCGACACACTCCGCAGGCTTGAACATCGACTCCGGCACCGAAATCATCGCCGCAAGATGGAATACCAAATCACATCCCTGCACCGCCTCCCGAACCGCCTCGCGGTCGGTGATCGACCCCTCGATGAACTCGCATTCCAAGCCATCCAGATTGGCGCGGTAGCCGCTCCGCAGGTTGTCCAGCACCACAATCTCCGCACGCCCCTGATAACGCTCCACCACGTGGCTTCCAATGAAGCCGGCTCCGCCAGTCACTAAAATTTTCATAAAGTCCGAATGAAGGGAAATAAGGTTGGTATAGGGGCCGCGGCACGGCCCGGTTTCATCGGGGGCTCACACCACCATGGCGCGTTCCACAACTGCGGTCAAGAGGGACGGGATCATTGGTCGCAGTTGAGGAGGGGAAGCAAATGGCATCGAGCGAAGCGCCCTCTCATTTTCCCCTCCATCCGCTCCGGCGAAGAAGGGCCGTCGCTCTTTGGTTGGCTGCCACCCTCATTCGCCGACTTGCCGTTCAACCACAGCAAATCCACGCCTCCGAGGTGAGTCACCGCCTTCCACCTGGTTCAGGATGCCTGAACCGAAAAGCCGGCACCCCGCATGGTCAATCCCCACTAACGTCACCAGAATCCGCACCCAGGTCCGGAGCCGACTCGGCACCCCCGTCTCCACCATCCCCAGCATCCTCTCCGGCGGGCACAAAACGCATTGCCACCGCATTGATGCAGTAACGTCGGTCTGTCGGCGTGGCAAACCCTTCGCCGTCGAAAACGTGCCCGAGATGTGCATCACACTTCGCACACACCACTTCCGTGCGCACCATGCCCCCAGAGTGATCCGGTTTCTCGTGAATCCCGGTCGCCGTGGCCGGGTCGTAGAATGCGGGCCAACCGCATCCCGAATCAAACTTCGTCTCGCTCGTGAACAGCTTGGCACCGCAGCACACGCAGTGATACGCCCCAACGCCCTGACGCTTGAACTGCTCATAAAGCGCCCCGAAAGGACGCTCCGTCCCAGCCCGCCGGGTCACTCGAAACTGCTCCGGGCTTAGCTGTTCACGCCATTCTTCATCTGTCTTTTTCACGGGTTCTGTAGGTTGGGATGGGGCCACCTTGGCGGTGGCAAACGTCTCTTCTCCGGCCCGCAGACCAGGCAAAAGGAACAGCGCACCCAGCGCCGCCAAAACCAAACCACCAAATGCCACGCCTATCGCACGAGTCGGAATGCTCATCCACCCCTTTTCGCCCCGCCACCCCGCCCCGGATGCCGCAAACCGAATTTTCCGCAATCCAGACCTGACCCTAAATCCTTTTTGGTTGCGAGCATTTTATCCGGGGCAGGACCGTAAACGGCCCAACCCTGGGGTTGCCTGCCTCCGATTCCACGCTCGCCAGCGCTCGCCAGCGTCCCTTCTGGACGCGTTTCTCAACGCTGATTCTTCCCGGGGATGAATTCCCGGGCTTTGAGCTTTGGCCCTTTCAGGAACGGGTGGTGCGTGATTTTCTCTCGTGCTGGTGGCGTTCTGATATTAGTTCGAGCCTTCGGGCCTTGGTTTTATGAGGGGTGCCAGCCCAGGCCGTTGGCCCGGGGCTGTAGTTTGGACTGCTCTTTGACGCGGGAAGTTGCTTTTGGGTGTGCCGAAGGCACAAAAGCACAAAGCCCAGAGTTTCAACTCTGGGAGGCGGTGGCGGTTGAGAAATGCGTCATGAAGGGACGCTGGCAAGGTTGAAAAAATGGTCGACAACTCCATAGCAAATGCGCACCCTCGAGGTCAGTCAATCTCCATCCGGAATCAGGACGTTGCAGGATTCGGCTATCCACCGCATGCCCGCTTTCCGCGACTGCCGCGCTGTCACAGCCCGAAGATCCGCCCGATGCCCTGCAGGAAGGCATTCCAGAAGCGCCCGACCATCGAACCGCCCGCCCCCGCCACCTGCTGGTTGAATGTCCAGCCGCAGCCAGAGAAGAAATCATCAAACAACGGGTTGGCACCCCGGAAGTAAGCGATGAACGTTTCGGCGCGGCGCGAGTGGTATCCCATGCAGGGCGTATAGGCGACGGTGAGATTGCGGTTGATGCGGCGGCCGCGCACTCCTTTCTCCACCCGCTCCGCCTGGACTCCACGCTCGGCCGCCAGCACAAGCGTGACCGGTCCCTCGACCGTGAGGTAGCGGAAGCGCAGGGTGATCCACGATTGCAGGCGGGAAAACACCCAGCGCGCGCGAAATCGCGGACGCCGCGCCTCCGGAAAAACCACAGCCGCCAGAAACCGCGGACGCACCACCAGGCACTCACCCTCGAGGAGGCTCACCACAGTGATTTCCTCGGTAGCGTGGCTCTGGCAGGACAGAGTGACCTCCACCTCGTTCACATCCGCCGCCTGATCGGGGGCGATCCGAGTGACAAGAAACAACCCACTGGCAAGGCTGGTCAGAGGATTGGCCCAATCGAGCAGCCATTTGGTCGAGCGCCTGGCATCCTCCGTCGAGCTTTGAAGATAGCGTTCCTTGGTGAGCATCACATCGCCGCGCCGGAGGGTGAAGCGTTGGGCGGGCTTTGCCTCGCGGATTTCGGCCATCACGCCCAGTCCCCCGTCCCCCACCACCACCGGGCGCGCCAGTTCGGCCAAACGAGCCCACAGAAAATAGGCCAAGGTCTTCCATAGCACCGGCACCAGCACAATCGCCAACACAATCCACAATGCCGTCATCGCCACTGTGCGCAGCCCGTCGCCGAGCATGTCCTTCACGTCCTGCTCAGTCTGCCGCCTCCTCTCAACCTCACCGCGAAATCTCTCCACCTCCCGCATCTGCTCGCCGCGCTCCCGCTCCAGCGCCTCCATTTCCGCCTCATCACCCTGCAATGCCTCCTCCAAAACACGCATGCGTGTTTCCATCTCCCCCTGCACAGCACGCGCCTCCGCCAAATCGCGCTCCCGGTCATCAGGCGAGCGCCACGGCGTCATCAAATCGCGCACCCGCCGCCAAGTGCTGGAGAGCTTTTCGATTCGTTCTCTGGCCTTCTCCCAATTTTCCCGCGCTTGCTCCAGCTCGCTTCGCCGCGCCTCGATCACCGCCATCACCTCGCGGCCGCGCTCGCTTGCCAGTTCCACGGCGGCCTGCGCCTCCTGCCAGCGGGCGTCTGCATCATCGACCAGCTTGGCCGGCAGCCGGAGCGCCACAAACACCAGCAGCAGCACAATCAGGACAGCCGCATAGAGAACCGCCTTGCTGAAGAGGAAGCGCAACAGATGATAGACAACGATGTGCATGGGAAGATCGCGGGAAGACAGCGGCGGTGGTGACAGACAGCATCACCCCAATAGAAACGGGACGCTCCCGCCTCTTTCTTTCAGCGCCGCAGGTGCCCGGTTCAGTCCTCCGGATCGCGGTGTGGCCACTCGACCATCGCAAACGCGTTGTGGTTGTGGATCGATTCAAAATTCTCAGCCTCCACCCGGAACCAACGGATGTTCTCATCGGCCCGTGCCAGCACCGCCACATTGCGCACCACATCCTCCACGAACACGGGATTGTCATAGGCCCGCTCGGTGACCTCCTTCTCGTCGGGGCGCTTCAGCACGCTGTATAATTCACAACTCGCGCACTTCTCGACCATGCGGATCAAATCCTCGATCCACATCGACTCGTGGAAACGCACCGAAAAACGGACCTCGCCGCGCTGATTGTGCGCGCCCCGCGCGCTGATCGCCTTGGAACACGGGCAGAGAGTGCCCACAGGCACCCGGACGGTGAGCACGAAATCACCTCGCCCGGCCGTGGCCTCCAAATCGAAGGTGACTTCATAGTCCATCAGGCCTGCCGCCCCAGTGGCCGGGGCCTGCTTGGTCATGAAATAGGGAAACGTGAACTCAACGTGCGCGCGCCGGGCATCGAGTCTTTTCAAGAGTTCGGCCGGAAGCTTGCGCATCGTCGCCACGTCAATCTCGGGGCCGTGCGCCTGCAACACCTCCAGAAACCGGCTCATGTGCGTGCCCTTGTAATGCTCGGGCAGATCCACCGCCAGCGAAACCGTGGCAATGGTATGCTGAAGACCGCGGCTGCGGTCCCTGAGGCAAACCGGAAATTTCAACCCGCGAACACCCACGCGGTCAATCGGCACTCCGCGCGGGTCCGGCTCGCTCTGCGTGTCCTTCAAGTCGCCCGCTGTCACGGCCACTTCCCGCCTCCGCAGGACGATTTGTTACGGCAGCAGGTTGATCGCCCGCGCACGCTTGATGTTGCGCGTGATCTTGCGATGGAGCTTCGCCGACACCCCGGTCACCCGGCGCGGCAGGATCTTGCCAGTCTCCGAGGTGAATTTCGAGAGAAGGTCGGTATTGGTGTGGGTGAGCTTGTCCACTGGCAGGTCAGTACGGCGGCGGGGCATCGTACGGTTGGCGCGGCGGAAATTGGCCCAGCGTTGTTTGGTCTTTGGTTCCATAGCTCTAAAAAAAGGAAGGAGGAATGAATGCGAATCAGGATATCGGATGCAGCCTCAGCGAATTTCGCGATGCAGCGTCCTGCGGTTGAGGAACGGGTTGAATTTCACCTTTTCAAGGCGGCCCGGAGTGCGCAGGCTCTTCTTGTTCCGGGTGGTGACGTAGCGCGACGTCGGCTTGCCTTCGGCTTTGGCCTCGGTGCACTCAAGAATGATCAGGTCTCGCGGCATAATGGAAAATGGGGAGGGATACGGGTTGATTGGGGAGAGGGCGGATATTCTACACCGGAAATCAGTCGTCATCAACCGAAGATTCCGCAGGCGCGTCCACGCCCGGATTCAACCCGAAAACCGAATGCGAACCGCGGAATTGACCACCATTGTAGCGCTGCTCGCGCTCGATGCGCTCCTGGCATTCGACAGTGTGGCGGGCAAAGGGAATCGCCTCCAAACGCTCCTGAGGAATCTGCTGCTGGCTGATCTGGCAGACACCATAAGTGCCCTCACGGATCCGGAGCAGCGCTTCCTCAATCTCGTAAAGCGCATCCTGCTCCTGCGAAAGCAGACTCAGGGCGAAATCGCGGTCGTAGGCATCGCTGCCCGCATCAGCCTGATGCATGCCAAAAGCAGACGCCGATGCCCCGGAGCCCTCGCCGCGGAGGTTTTCCTTGGCAAGCCCGCCCATCTGATTGATGTAGGTGTCACGAAGCTCGAGCAGAATCTTTTCCTGCTTCCGGACAAATCCCTTCGGCAGTTTGCTCTTGACGACTTTCTTCTTGGGAGTCGGCAGTTTTTCCTCCACCAGACCCGCCGGTCGCTTCACAGCGGATTTGCGGGTGCCTCCCTTCGTTGCCTTTGCCTTGGGAGCCGCTTTCTCCGCCGCTTCTTTGGCAACTGCGGATTTCCCCGCAGGAACCTTCTTCGCATCTTCACTGCCAGTAGGTTGTTTCCGGGCCACCGCTTTCTTCGCAGGGGCTTTTTTTACCGCTGCTTTTCCCGCCGGAGCCTTGTCCTTCTTGGCGGCGGTCTTTTTCGCCACCGCTTTCACGGTCTTGGATTTCTCTACTGCCAGCTTGTTCACCGTCTTCTTCGCCGGGGCCTTCTTGGACGCGGTTTTCTTGGGCGCGGTTTTCTTCTTTGCGGTAGCCTCGCCCGCAGCTTTCCCGGACTTGGCCGATGTGGCGGGTTTGGACTTGGCGGACGGAGTCGCTTTCTTGTTCGACATGGCAATAGCGGATTGGCGGAGTGGGAGACTTTTCCCGGGAGCTTACACAGGAGCGGCAAACCGACCCGGAGGAAAAGCCGCAATCCGTAATGGCAAAAGCGGTGCCGCGCAAGGCGAATTTGCCCAATTCAAAAGCAACTGCCCTCTCGGGCGCTCTCCCCTGGGCCAACCCCGAAGCGGGCAAGGCAGCCCGCCTCCCCCTCCCGACGCGCAGAAACGCCACGTGCATCCCCCTGCAAAACGGGTATAGTCTACAAGCCTCTCCCGACCCCCGCACACCACGGGAAGCTGAATCCGCCGAAACCCCAGGCGGCCGCCACACGTTTTACTTCCGACTTCCTCTTCCCTTCGCAATGTTCCACAACCCGGAAAAAGACCTCGAAAAATCCTTTGCCAGCCATGCTCCCGGCTACTGGGCCGATGAAGGCATCGCCCCGGAGCTGTGGTCCGACCACAAATGGCAGCTCCGCAACCGCGTCACCTCCCTGGAAGGTCTGGCCAGTCGGCTCAATCTCACCCGCGAGGAACGCGCTGGCATCATTCTCACCGGCACCAAGCTTTCGACTGCAATCACCCCACACTTTTTCAATCTGATCGACCGCGACGATCCAGACTGCCCAATCCGCCGACAAGTCGTTCCGCGAATCGAGGAGAGCGTGACCGATCCCGCCGAGATGAGCGATCCGTGCGGCGAAGACAGCCACATGCCCGTTCCCGGACTGGTTCACCGCTACCCGGACCGCGTGCTTTTCCTCGTCACCGACCGCTGCGCCGCCTATTGCCGCTATTGCACCCGCTCCCGTGTGGTCTCCGGAGTCGGCGAGCAGCACCTCGAAACCAGCTTCGACGCCGCCTTCGAATACCTTGAGAAAAACACCGGCATTCGCGATGTGCTTCTCTCAGGCGGCGATCCCCTGCTGCTCTCCGACAGCCGCTTGGAGAAAATCCTCGCCAGACTTCGAGCGATTCCGCACATCGAGTTCCTCCGCATCGGTACCCGCATCCCGCTTTTCCTCCCCCAGCGCATCACTGCGAAACTCTGCGACATGCTGCGCCGATACCACCCGCTGTTCATTTCTGTACACGCCAATCACCCGCGCGAGCTGACTTCCGAGGTCCGCGACGCTCTGGGCCGCCTTGCCGACGCCGGTATCCCCCTCGGCAACCAATCGGTGCTGCTCAAGGGCGTGAACGACACGCCGGAAATCCAACGCGCCCTCGTCCACAAGCTGCTGATGTGCCGCGTCCGTCCGTATTACCTCTACCAGTGCGACCTGATCCAGGGATCCTCCCACCTCCGCGCCGATGTCGCCCGGGGAATCGAAATCATCGAAAACCTCCGCGGCCATACCACTGGCTACGCAGTCCCCCAGTTCGTGATCGACGCACCAGGCGGCGGCGGAAAGGTGCCGGTCAATCCGGACTATGTCATGGAACGCGACGCCGACCGCGTCGTCATTCGCAATTTCGAGGGGCGTCAATTCGAATACCCCTCCCCGGGGGAAACGGCAGCCGTGCCCCTGCAGCGCTGACCCACGACCACAGGTCGATCACAGGTCTGCCAAGCTCATGGCTTCCGCCGAGTCCATTTCGAAGCGAATCAGCATCGGGCGGCAGCAGATTTCACAGTCGTAATCCACCTCACAGGGTTGCTCTTCGAGCGGCGGCAATGCCACATCGAAAACCTGACAGCAACTGGGGCATTGCACTTCTTTTGTCTCCATAGCCTGATCCTATGAAAAACACGCCCGCAAAGCCAGAAAAATCAGCGGCCTCCGCACAGTTTTCTCCACCCGGCACCCCACCCTCGCTGGCCGCTCGAATGGCCGCCCTCGGCATCCGCGAGGAGGATCTTCACGAGGAATTCATCCTCGGAAGCGGTGCAGGTGGCCAGAAAATCAACAAAACCCACTCCTGTGTGCGCCTCCGCCATCAGCCCAGTGGCACGGAAATCCGATGCCAAGCATCGCGCTCACGGGGAAAAAACCGGATCATCGCGCGCGAAACCCTCTGCCAAACCCTCGAGCAAGAACGCGCCCGAAAACGCCAGGAAAAAGCGCGGCGGCAGGCCCTCGCCCGCAACCGCGCCCGAAAACCAGGCCCCGCCGCCAAAAAACGCCGCCGACAGGACAAACAGCGGCACTCCGAAAAAAAATCGCTCCGCAAACCGCCGTCCGCCAGGTAGACCCCCCGGATTCACCAACGGATACAGGCCGAGGCCCAGGTCAGGCCCGCGCCGAAAACCACCAACACCACCGCATCTCCCCGCTTGATGGCACCGCTGCGGTTGGCCTCGTCGAGGGCGATCGCCACCGCCGCCGCCGAAGTGTTGCCGTATTTTTCAAGATTCACGAAACAGCGCTCCTCCGGCAAAGCCAGCCGCTCACGAATCGCCTCGATGATCCGCAAGTTCGCCTGGTGCGGAATCAACATCGACACATCCTCCGGCTTCAGCCCGGCATCCGCGATCACCTTGATCGCCGCCTCCTTCATCGCCGTCACCGCGTGCTTGAACACCTCGCGCCCAGCCATGTAGATCGTCCCCTCCACGGTTCCCTGCACAGGCTCCATCTCTGCCGGGTCGCAGCCCGTGCCCGACCCGGGCACCTTCAGAATCCCGGTCTGCGCGCCATCCGTGCCCTTCACCATCGAGAGGATCCGCCCAGAACTCTCCTCCGCGCGCTTCACCACCACCGCACCCGCGCCGTCGCCGAAAAGCACACAGGTGTTGCGGTCCTTCCAATTGACAATGGACGACAGCTTGTCGGCACCAATCACCAGCGCGCATTTCACCGCACCCCCGCTGATCTGAGTCGCCGCGATATCCACCCCGTAGAGGAAACCCGAACACGCCGCCGCAATGTCGTAAGCCACCGAATTGCGCGCCCCGATCTTATGCTGCACGTAACAGGCCGTCGCCGGAAAGGCCATGTCGGGTGTCACTGTCGCCACGATGATCAAGTCGATCTCTCCCGGGTCCACCTCGGCGTCGGCCATCGCCTTGCGCGCCGCCTCCACCGCGAGGTCCGAAGTAGCCTGATTGTCGGCGGCGATCCGCCGCTCGCGTATCCCCGTGCGCGTCAGAATCCACTCATCGGTGGTTTCCACCATCTTTTCGAGGTCCGCGTTGGTCAACACCCGCTCCGGCACATACGAGCCGGTACCGGCGATTCTCACTGGATATCTGTCTAGCAATGTCATGATTCTGAAGTCTGCGTACCCTCCCGCGCGGCCTCCGCCGGGCCTCCCGCCGCATCCGTTCCAAGGCGGGCCAGATGCTCCTCGATCACCGGATTCACCCGGTGCTCGATCGCCTCGACCGCCACGCGCAAGGCATTCTCAATCGCCACCGGCGACGAAGATCCATGGCCAATGATGCAGATGCCGCGCACGCCGAGAAGCGGGCTGCCGCCATACGACTCATAGCTGCCTCGTGCCTTCACCGCCTTGAACGCCCCCTTGGAAATCAACGCCCCCATCATCCGCAGCGGGCTGGCCTTGATCTCGGTGCGCAGCCACTTGAACATGATCTTGGCCGTCGCCTCGGCGGTCTTCAAAACCACATTGCCCGTAAAACCATCACAGAGCGCAATGTCGATCCCCCCCTCGAAAAGATGATGCCCCTCAATGTTGCCAACAAAATTCACTCCCGCCGTCTGCTTCAACATGCCAAACACCTCACGCGTGAAATCCGTCCCCTTCTCGTCCTCCTCACCCACCGAGATCAACCCCACACGCGGCTTCTCCACACCCACCACCCGCCTCGCATACACCGATCCCATCACCGCATACTGCACAAGATGCCGCGCCTTGGCATCCACATTGGCCCCCGCATCCAGCAGGTGGCAGATCCCGTGCTCGGCCGGCAGAGGCGTCGCAATCCCGGGACGCTCCACCCCTTTGAGCATACGCCACTTAACCGATGTAGCCGCCACCGCCGCCCCCGTATTGCCCGCCGAAACCAAAGCCTCAGCCGCCCCCGAGCGCACCAACTCGGCCCCAACCGTAATCGAACTATCCTTCTTGCCGCGCACCGCCGCCGTCGCCGGATCATTCATCGCCACCACCGACCCCGCATGCACGATCTCCAGCCGCCGGTCACGCAACCCCTGCGCATCCACCTCCGCGCGCAACCTCGCCTCGTCCCCAGTCAGATACAAGGACTCAATCGAGCCGAAGCGGGCAAGCGCTCGCTTGGCGCCAGCCACCGTGTTCTCGGGAGCAAAATCTCCTCCCATGCCATCCAATACAATCTTCATGTCCGTGCGGAAACAGCCGGATTTTAGGCGGGTTCACCCCTCCGCGCAAGCCGGGAAAAAATTTCAAATTTTGCCTTCCAATTTCAAAATTTCAAATTTTGCCTTCCAATATTTTAGTTGAAAATGAAAATTTCAAATTTTGCCTTCCAATATTTTAGTTGAAAATGACGGTCTCCCTGAAAATCCTCCTCTAGCGCTCCTTCGCTGAACCATGGTGCCTTCTTCATGCCGATTCTAAGGCATCAGATTTGACTCACCTGGCCACGAATCCTGGAAATACCACTCCCAAAGAACAACCGCTCATCAATAGAGCTTGCCAGCCCCTTCGCTGATGCTCTCCGAAACCGAAGCAACTCCCGAACCATTCACGCGATGCTACACCTCGGCACCCCTCCGCCGCCCCGATCCCCAAAACCACTGCTTGCCCGCAGCTCTTGCCGCAGCCGCCAGGCTTGCCTCGCTGCCAGCCACCCGCCAGTAAAGCCGTCCATACCCGCTCATCACACGCTCCCATTCCTCCACCTCCACACGCATCCCCTCCAACACTGGCAAGGCCTCCGCACCCAGCGCCCCTCTCTTATCCCCCCGCACACAACGACCCGAAGCCTCGACCAGTTTCAAATAATCCTCCTCACCCATCTTCCACGCCAGATTCTCTCCCTTGCGCACCTCCCGCTTGCCTTCCACCATCTCCTCCACCCGGCACACCCCACCCAATCTCACCCTCCCTATCGGGCTCAGCCACTCATCCCGAACGCTCGCCTCACGCGCCGCCCCCAACTCCTCCCGCTGCTTCTCATTAGGCCGACGCGGCGATTTGGCCACCTTTTCCCGACCCAACTTCGCACAAACTCGATCCTGCACGCTGGTAAAATCACTCTCCGCCAGGCCTGCTGCGATCCCGGCTCGGACAGGGTTGAGATCAACATACACCATGCACGCCAGCAAGGCTTGGGCATCCTCAATGCGCTGACACCGAAACCTCCCCTCCCAGAACCTCCCCTTGCAGTCGTCCTCTTTGTTGGCCCGACGCGCGATCTTCTCATTCAAACAACGCATCAACCAGCTCACACTGGCCAAACGACCCCGCCACTTCTCCACCACCTCCGCATTGCCCGCCTGCCGCGCAAGCTCCTCACCTTCAGGCAGCACCGAAGCCCCATTCTCGTCCCGCATCTCCGGAAAAATAGACCGCCACCGCACCACCACCTCCTCCGCGCTCCAATCCCCCGCCCGCTCCGCATCCGTGCGCAGCACCACATGCAGGTGATTGCTCATCACCGCGTAAGCATACACATCCACGGCAAAGGCCTCGCTCAACTCCCGCAAACGCTCCCGAACCCACCCCCGCCGATGCTCGTAGCAACGCCCCGAATACGCATCCTCCCCACACAAAAACGCCCGCCGCACACAGCGGCTCACGCAGTGAAACACCTGCGGAACCCCCTCAGTTACAATGTTTTGGCGCAAATTCGGCATATCAGATTCCTCCTCTCTGGCTTGGGTTTCGACTTAGGCTCACAAAGAAACGCATTCCCGCAGAAATTTCAAATAAATTTTGATAGGCTAAATTATAGATGGGCTGTGTAATCCGATTCGATATAGGATGGTTTTTCCCAACAAAGGTTGCCGTGTTTCGGGCAGGATGCGTCGGAATTCCGATTCGCCTTGCGTTCCCTAAAATTGGAGCAACCTTGGTTTCCTGGAGGAAATAATATTATGAGATGTAGCTTCGCCCTGCGACCGATTTTTTTGATTGCCTTTATTTGCTATGCAGCAATTTGCCACGCTGTTCTGGCGGATGGGCCTTTGGAGGGGCCTCAGGGTTTGTTGGGCGAGCTAGCGATTGATCCGTATGCGGGAGTGGATTGGGGGATCGCGCATCAGGCGAAGGCCAATCTGCATACCCATACCACACAGAGCGACGGCAATCTGACGGTGCCGGCAACGATTGATGCGTATCATGGGCTTGGGTATGAGGTGCTGGCGATCACCGACCACGACCGGGTGATATGGCCATGGACCGCGTTTGGCCGCGATCCGGCGGTGTTGGGAATGTTGGCGGTGCAGGGCAATGAGCTGTCCCGGCATCATCATGTGAACAGCCTGTTTTGCGGATATACGGCCACATCGAACAATCTTGAAACATCGCTCACGGGAGTGGCGGCGGCGCAGGGAATTGTGCTTCTCAATCATCCGGCGATGCACTGGCCGTCGAGTCATCCACTGCCTGCGGCGGATGTGCGAGTGCCGATGGCTCCGGCGATCCGTGCGCTGGGGCAGGGGGATTTCACGGTGGAGACGTGGTTTCGCACGACCGATGCCGGCCGCCACGTCTTGATGGGCAACTTCAGCAGCGCATATTCTGGAGCGATCAACCTCGAGTTGCATACCGACAACCGAGTGCGTGTCTATTTTCAGTCGGCGAGCGGCTCGATCACGGACCTCAATGTTTCCGCCGTCTCTTTGGGAATCGACACTCGCGACGGCCAATGGCATCATGCTGCGGCGGTGCGCGAGGGGGGAACGCTACGGCTTTTCTTGGATGGCCAATTGCTCGGCCAGGCAAGCGCATCACAGCCTGGATTCGACCTGCGGGGCAGCCACTATTTTCTCGGGCGCGACGCGCGTTCGGGGGGCACGCAGCTGGTTGGCGCGCTTGACCAGTCGCGGATGTGGATGCGCGCTTTGGCGGCGGCGGACATAGCCATGCTGGCTGCGGGTGCCGCGACGGCAGATCTGGAGCTGGGTGCCACCGGTTTGCTGGCGGAATATCGGTTTGAGACAAGTGGGGGCGAGCCTGTTGAGCCGCAGGCCGGTTTTGAGGGGGCTATCGACGACAGTGGCGGTCACCCGCAGGGGCCGTTTCATGGCACAGCGAGCGGCACTGGGATGCTGGCGGTGATTGACGATGTCGCCGCGCCCCTGCTTGACGACGAGGAATCCCGATACGCACTGGAGTTTCAGGTAGCGACCGGTGTGCCGCCCAGCGCCCTGGCCTATTATCGTGATTTGTTTCTCCGGCATCGTGTGATGTTCGGGATGGAGGTGCTCAATGGAACGCGACCGCTCGCCGAATACACGCTTGATCGCGCCCTTTGGGACGGTCTCCTCGGCGAGCTGATGCCCCATCGCCCGGTATGGGGCATGGCCACCGACGACATGCACAGCACGACTCATCTTGGCCGCGACTGGGCGATGCTGCTGACCACAACGCTGAGCGAGGCGGCGGTGCGAGACTGCCTGGAAAATGGGCGGTATTACTTTTCATCGACGCGTGTGAGGCCAGCGGGGTCCACTTCGACCGATCCGCC